>JBKJMK010000077.1:0-5382 GCA_046596005.1 Usitatibacteraceae bacterium
TTGCCGCGAACGCAGCGACGCCGAGTTGGCCAAACTCGCACCGAACATGCGCAGCAAACTCGATTGCCCACGCGAACGCGCGGTGGTCTCGGTCGAGCTCGATATGAACGACCAGCCGCTGTACCGCATCGCCACCCCACCGTCAGGCCTCAGCAAGGATGGCGCGGCGACGGTCTATCGCCGTTTCACCGTCCCCGCCGGACGCCATCATTTCCGCGCGCGTCTGGCGGATGGCCCGGATGGGACATTCAACCATCGCCATGAAGCAAGCATCGATCTCGCACCAGGTCAGGTGCTGGTCGTCGATTTTCTTGACGGCAGCGGCGGATTCGTGTTTACCCACGGAAAATGAGCGGTCATGGGCACACTTCTATCCGCGTTGCGCATTGCTGATGAAAAGCTGACGGGCGGTTTCGATCACGCGTTTCGGGCAGTCAACAATCCCTGGCGGCATCTGGGCGCGCTGGCGTTTCTTTGCCTGGTGATCTCGGTTGCCAGTGGAATCGTTGCCTATGCGCTCTATGACACCAGCGTGCGCGGCGCTTACGATTCCGGATTGCGTCTGCAAAACGATCCGCTGCTGCTGGGCCGGCTGCTGCGCGGCCTGCATCGTTACGCGGCCGATGCGTTTATGCTACTGACCGTGTTACATCTGCTCCGTGAAGCGATGCGCGGCCACTTTCGCGGTGTGCGCTGGTTCTCATGGCTGAGCGGCATTCCCTTGCTATGGATGCTGTGGATTGCCGGCCTTACCGGGCTGTGGCTGTTGTGGGACGAGCGCGCGCTGTTCAGTGTGACGGCGACGGCAGAGTGGTTACAGACGTTGCCACTTTTCACCGATGTGCTGGCGCGAAATTTCCTCACGGCGGACGCCCTCACTGATCGCTTCTTTTCGCTCGTCATGTTCATTCATATCGGTGTGCCGCTACTGCTGCTTGCT
The DNA here is from genome assembly GCA_046596005.1 of Usitatibacteraceae bacterium. Lineage (GTDB taxonomy): Bacteria > Pseudomonadota > Gammaproteobacteria > Burkholderiales > Usitatibacteraceae > UKL13-2. Next base: position 941 of record JBKJMK010000077.1, read on the forward strand.
GCCGTTTGGGTGCATGTGCAGCGCGTCTCGCTGCCGCGCATGTGGCCGCCGCGCGCGCTCGCCGCGGGCAGTCTCGTCATGCTGTCCGCGCTTGCCCTGGCGCATCCCGCAGAGAGCCTTGGGCCGGCCAACACCGGTCATGTCAGCGCCAGCCTCTCGCTCGACTGGTTCTACCTGTTCCCCCATCCTCTGGTCGATGCGCTTTCCGCGCAATCTGTGTGGCTGCTTGCCGCCGGGTTGACGGCCACGCTGGCGATGCTGCCATGGCTTCGCCCGCGCAAGTCTTTGCTCGCAGCTCCCCGGGTGGCGCGGGTCGACCTTGCCAACTGCAATGGCTGCGCTCGCTGCGCGGCGGACTGTCCGTTCGGTGCGGTGGTAATGATCGCGCGAACCGACCACCGCCATCATGCGCAACAGGCATCGGTGATCAATGATTTATGCGCGGCCTGCGGCATTTGCGTGGGTGCCTGTCCATCATCGACACCGTTTCGCCGCCTTGCAGAAATTGTTTCCGGCATCGAAATGCCCGATATGCCGATTGCCGGGCTGCGTCAGACGCTACAGCGCAAACTTGCCAATCTGCGCGGAGACGAAAAGACCGTCGTTTTCGCTTGCCGGCAGGCAGCCAACTTCGAATCGCTCGCCGATCATTCAACTGCCGTGATCGCGCTCGAATGCGCTGCCATGTTACCGCCATCGTTTATCGACTACGCCACCCGCATGGGCGCTACCAGCACCGTTGTCGCCGGCTGCCGGGAAGGCGATTGTGAATTTCGACTCGGCGATCAATGGCTGCAGCAACGCTTTGTCGGCACCCGTGCACCAGTATTGCGCGCTGCAGCACAGCGCGACCGCATTGCGGTCGTGTGGTCAGGGCGCGCCGTCGATCGTGTTCGAGACGCTATCGAGACGCTACAGAATAACTCCCTTTTTAAGCCCACCCAGCCCGCCGTCATCACTCCCAACGAGGCACATCATGATTGATTTGACGTTACGCCAGTTCCCGTTCGGCAATGCAGCCATCGCGGCAGGTAGCTCGCTGACTGATGCGCTGGACAAACGATTCAGTCTCGCCGTTCCCCTGGATTCACGCCGGCCACTTGCCTTTGCCTGGCTTGGCCTTGGCCTCTTGGCGCTTGTAGCATCGGGATTGTTTTCGATACTGCTGGTGCTATCGCGCACCCCGCAGTTGCAAGCGCTTTTCCCGGTAGCGGATTTTTTTCGGGTAGCGCTGGTAGTACACGTCGATCTCTCGGTATTGGTCTGGTTTCTGAGCTTTGGCGGCGCACTCTGGACGATGAGCGGGACATCGCGACTCATGCCGCTGGCGTGGAGTTCATTCGTACTCGCCGCGCTCGGCACGCTGGCCATGTGCGCGTCACCGTTTGTTGAACGCGCAACACCGGTGATGTCCAACTACGTGCCGGTGCTTGATGGCGCGGTGTTTCTCACCGGACTGGTGACGTTCGGCGTTGGCATCGCGCTGCTGTGTTTGCGTTCGATGCTGGCGGCGACACCCGTCGGGCTGCGCATCAGCGGCGATGGTGCACTGCGCTTTGGGCTTAACGCAGCGATGGTGGCAAGTGCGGTTGCCGTGTTTGCATTCGCCTGGTCGTGGGCCGTGGTGCCACGCGAACTAGATGCCCGCATCTACTACGAGCTGGTGTTCTGGAGTGGTGGCCACGTCTTGCAATTCGCCTACACCTTACTGATGCTGGTTGGCTGGATTTGGCTCGCCTCAGCGGTGAATACGCGGCATCCGTCGCATTTTCCGCTATCGCCCCGGGTGGTGATGCTGCTGTTTGCCATCGCGCTGCTTGCGGTATTCCTGACGCCGATCACGTTCCTGGCGTACGAGGTAACGTCGGTAGAACACCACCGCGTCCAGACATTGCTGATGCGTTTTGGCGGCGGACTGATCATTGCACCGATTGCGTTAGCGGTGCTGTGGGCGTTACGCTCTGCATGCGACCTGCCAGCTGAGATGCGCCCGCTGCGTGCGAGCCTGATCGCCTCGCTCGTGTTGTTCTCAGCGGGCGGCATCATCGGCTTCATGATCTCCGGCAACAACGTGCGCATTCCCGCCCACTATCACGGCTGCATTGTCGGCGTGACGCTGGCGATGATGGGTGTTGTTTACCATCTGCTGCCGCAGTACGGCTTCACCGCGCCCAAATCCCGCTACGCAGCATGGCAGCCTGGCATTTACGGCGCGGGGCAGTTGATGCATATCGTCGGGCTGGTCTGGTCGGGCGGCTACGGGGTACAGCGCAAAGTCGCGGGTGCAGAGCAGGTATTGCGCACCGCACAGGAAACCTGGGGCATGGGTCTGATGGGCTTGGGCGGCCTGATCGCCATCGTTGGCGGCATCATGTTCGTGGTGATCGTGATGCACGCGTTACGCAGAACGCATGCCGCATGAGAATGGCCGCAACTTCCGCGTCGCGTGCCCGGGCGAGCGATTCACCGAGCCGCTGGCTTCAAGCCATCGGCACATTTGGTGCGGTACTGGCGCTAGTCATTCTTGGTGCCAGCATGTTGCTGCGCCTCACGACGATTTTTGGCGTGGACGGGCATACTATCTCCACGCTTCCCGCGTCGGTGGAAAACGCCATCCGTCTGGCCCACCGCGTCGCCGCATCTGCCGTAGGATTGCTGGCGATATGCGTTGCAATCATTAGCTGGACGCGCCGCCCGTTGCCATCATCTTTTATAGCGCCAATTGCGTGGATTGTGGTGTCGACCGTCATGCTGGCCATCATCGGCCCCCTTACGCCCGGCTACAGGATGACCACCGTTACCGTCGGCAACGTCGTGGGTGGGATGATTCTACTGATGGCATTCTGGTCGCTGCGCGAATCGGCAGTCAGCAAACTGTTGACGCGCAATCCTGTTGATCCACTACTTTTAATCACGATCCTGGTCTTTCTGGCGCACGTGGCGGCGGGTGCAGCCGCGAGCGCGTTCGACATGCACAATGTTCGCTGGTTTGTATTTGCGCACATCGGCACCGCGATGCTCGCGACCATGTTTGTCGGCGCAACTCTGTGGGATCGCCGGCGCGATACATCCATTGCGGGCTGGACTGTTGCAACTGCGGGCCTGATGGTGCTGCAGTTGGCGCTAGGCTGCGCGCTGATGTGGCTTGGCACGCGTCCGGTCTGGCTGGCCTATGTGCATGGCATGCTTTCGCCCCTGCTTGCAATCACACTCGTGTCGCTGGCGAACCGCGGCGCATCGACGCGCGAGTAAGTACCACCCGGCAATGATGCATAATCCGGTCATTCATGCGCGCCGGAGAGTCATTGACCAATCCAGAAATTCCCATCCACGATTTTCTCGCCAACATCCCGCTGCTGCGAGATGCATCAGCAGAGGAAGTCGGGCGCATGGCTGCCGGTACCCGGCGTGTGTATGCGCAAAAAGGCGAAGCGTTATTCCAGCGAGGTGATCCCTGCGAGGGCTTCTGGATCGTGCTTTATGGGCAGGTCAAGCTGCTGGTCACGTCGCCGCAGGGCATGGAAAAAGTCATCGAAATCATCGGTCCTGGCATGACCTTTGGCGAGGCCATCATGTTCATGGATGTACCCTACGTCGTCAGTTCGCAAACGCTGGCTGATTCTCTGCTCTTGCACGTCTCCAAGCGCACGGTATTTGCAGAGCTGGAACACAATCAGGCAATTGCGCGCAAGATGTTGGCGGGTCTCAGCCGCCGACTGCATGGACTGATTCGCGATGTCGAGTCTTATTCGATGCGCTCCGGGACCGAGCGTGTGATTGGTTTCCTGATGCGCATCGATACCAATGAGAGCGCCGACGAGTCCAACGAAGCCTCGGTAACGCTACCAGCCAGTAAAGTGACCGTCGCCTCCCGGCTTAATCTCACACCTGAGCATTTCTCGCGCATCCTGCACGACCTTTCTGCCGCCGGACTAATAGAGGTTAATGGGAAATCAATACACATTCCGGACATGAAGCGCTTGCGCGACTTCGAAGGATAGAGATAGTCGTTCGCCTTGCCATTTGCGCGCTTTTTGCGTATGGTGAAATAGCGTAATCACTAGCGCTGGCGCGGATCGCAGCGCTTTATCGCCCTGCAATGCCCGTAAATGCTGGTGTTTCATTTATTCACTGGCAGTTTCAGCAAGGGATCAACGGCGATGGATCGGCAGGGCCCTTTCCAGTGCGCCGCACACAAAGTTGACGCCTGCACTGTTATTGGAGTTGAATTTTTAGCACAGTGTTTTCGGACGTCGTGTAAAGCAATCCCGTGGCATCGATTGCCATGCCGACGGGTTGATTCAGCGTCCCGGGTAAGTTTCCGAGCACCAGTGCGCTGATGCCAGCCCGACCCGCGAGCGTCGCCACGACGCCCGCTGGTGTTACTTTGCGAATGGTGTGGTTGCCGCTGTCCGCAACATAGAGATTGCCCGCCGAATCGA
>JBKJMK010000363.1:0-11659 GCA_046596005.1 Usitatibacteraceae bacterium
CCAGAGAACCAGTTTCTCCAGCACGAAGAACGCCAGAATACCCATCAGGAGCCAGCCGGCGGCGGCTTGGTAGCGGGTAGTCTGCTCAAAAATATGCGGCAGCAAATCCAGAAACACGACGCCTAGCAATGCACCGACCGCGTAGCTGGCAAACAGGGGAATGAGTCGTGGCTGCACGCGCCACGCAACAAAAGCAGCGAGCAGCGCAGATAGCGTACTGCCAACAAGGCAAGCAAGGATAATGTAGGTGAGTGTCATTGATTATCGGTTACTTCGCGTGCAATTTTGTTTTGTGGCGAGATTGACGGCATCGTCAACAATCAACGCCGCGATTTTCTCTGTCTTATTTGCAACTCAATTGCAATATAGTATCACAGCCCGGCATACGAATAGATGGCAGAAGGAATCAGTCAAGCCAGACCATTCCCACCATCCGCCCGGTTTTACCATCGCGCCGGTAGGAAAAGAATCGGGCCGGTTCACTCACCGTGCAAAATTGACCACCAAAAATTCCATGCACGCCCGCGCGTTTTAGCCGCAAACTTGCGAGCGCGTAAATATCAGCGAGGTACTTATCGCGCCGACCGGCGACCAAACTGAACGCGGACGCGTCATCATTCGTCATGGACGTAAATGCCTCAAATACGTCCCGGCCCACTTCAAACGCATTCGGGCCAATTGCCGGCCCCAGCCAGGCGATGATCTTTGCCGGACGAACGCCCATTGCTTTCACAGTGCGTTCAAGCACACCACTATATAGTCCTCGCCAGCCTGCGTGAGCGGCTCCGACGCAAGAACCGTCTTCTGCACAAAACAGCACAGGCAAGCAATCGGCCACAAGCACGACACAAGGTAATTTCGTTGCAGTCGTCACGGACGCATCGGCTTCAGGGGCAACACCTGTGAAAGACGCCACCTCTTCGGCTTTCACCACGTTGACGCCATGCACCTGATTTAGCCAGACCGGTTCGGCGGGCAGTAACCTGCGCACGCGATGGCGATTTTCTGCAACACGCGCAGGCTCATCGCCGACATGCGCGCCGAGGTTCAGACTGGAATGCGGCGGCCCACTCACGCCGCCAGCGCGTGTGGTGAACAATGCTTTCACACATGCTGGTGCGGGCCAATCTGGAATGATTAAGTCGGTTGTGTTCAGCAATTAATCTAACCGGAAAAAATTGTATTGCAGAGATTTCGTAATGGGGCACGATGAACAAAGGCATCATCAGGCCGAATTAATTGACGGCAGCGACGAACTCGATCAACTCACGCATATCGTCAGGAACATCCGCCTCGAAAGTCACACTTTCGCCATCCACAGGGTGATCAAAGGTAAGTTGTCTGGCATGCAGTGCCTGCCGGCCAAAGTTCTTGAACACCTCGCGCATTTTTACATCCAGCCCAGCCGCACCAGGGCCGTAGACGAGGTCACCCTCAATCGGAAATCCAATCGATTGCATATGTACGCGAATCTGATGCGTGCGGCCTGATTCTAGACGGCATTCAATCAGCGTGTGATGCTGGAAACGCCGCAGCACGCGATAATGTGTGCCGGCCGATTTTCCGCCCTGGTCCTCATCGACCACGGCCATCTTTGTACGGTGATGAGGATGACGCCCGATGGGTTTCTCAACGACACCCTCCCGCGGCACCTGTCCCCGCACCAGTGCAACGTAAATACGCTTGACTGTGCGGGCCTGTAACTGACGCACCAGTGACAGTTGCGCAATTTCGGTCTTTGCGGCCACCATTACGCCGCTGGTCTCCTTATCGAGCCGATGGACCACACCGGCACGCGGCAAGTTTGCGACCGAGGGATTACGAAACAGCAGTCCGTTGAGCAAGGTGCCACTCCAATTACCTGCGCCAGGATGCACCACCAGTCCAGCGGGTTTATCGATAACGATGACGGCGTCGTCTTCATGCAGCACGTTAAGTGCAATCTTTTCAGGCAAAAATGCGAGCTCATCTTCGCGCGGAACCAGGGTAGCGATGATTTCCTCACCACCGAACAGCTTTGTTTTTGGCTGCGCTGACTTGCCATTGACGGTCACATTTCCCGCCTTCGCCAACGCAGCGAGACGACTGCGCGAATATTCCGGCAACATTTCCGCCAATACCTGGTCTAAACGGCTACCCGACAGGGCAATCGGCACTTTCAAGGTGACCGTGTTGGCTTTGACCGCAAGCGGCGAATCGAGGTCGCTTGGGCTATAATCTTCTTCTTCAATTTCGACTGGCATTTCTAGAGTATGACACGAACTTTTCTGGCTGCATTCGTCTACCTCATCGCAAGAACGCTCATCGCCGGATGTGGCTTTTTCGGAGACAAACTCGACCCTAAAAAGAACTGGTCGGTCGAAGAATTCTATAAAAATGCCCGTGAAGAACTGGACGCTGGCAACTACGCTGGTGCGGTTAAATCTTACGAAGCGCTTGAAGCAAAATACCCGTTTGGCCGTTACGCCCAGCAAGCACAAATCGATATCGCCTACGCGTATTACAAGGATGGTGAAACCGCGCAAGCGGTGTCTGCCGCCGACCGATTCCTGAAGCTGCACCCCAATCACCCTAATGCAGACTACGCGCTCTACATCAAAGCCCTGGCCTACTTCAAGCCTGACTTGGGAATATTCGGCGAATTCCTTAATCTTGACCCGTCTGAACGCGACCCTAAAGCGTTGCGAGAATCATTTGAGGTGTTCAAGGAACTCGTAACGCGCTTTCCAGACAGCCGGTATACAGCCGATTCACTGAGCCGCATGTCCTATCTAGTGAATGCATTGGCCAAGCACGACGTCGCTGTCGCACGTTACTATCTGGGTCGCGGTGCGCCATTGGCAGCTGCCAATCGCGCGCAGAACGTATTCCAGCGTTACCCGCAAGCACCCGCCAATGAAGAGGCGCTGGTGATCTCGGTGCAAGCGTATGAGCAAATGGGCATGCCCGAGCTCGCGAGCACGTCTCGTCGTGTACTCGAAAAGAATTTCCCGAATAACAATATGGTTAGCAAGACGCCCGCTACTGACAAAGCCTGGTGGAAACTCTGGTAGTGCGGCAGTTGCGTATTTATTCGCCGCCCTAGCCACCTACCGCGAGCAACAACAGTAACTGTTCCTGTGCATTTCGCCGCACCGCCTTCGGGCCGCGCGCAAGACGCTTCCTCGTATAGCCGCCATCGCCGTCCATTTCCCATGCTTGCACGTTATCCTCAAGATACGGTTTCAGGCCTTCGCTGATCACACGACGCTTGAGCTTGGCATCCTGTACGGGAAAACACAGCTCGATGCGACGAAAAAAATTTCGCTCCATCCAGTCCGCGCTCGATAGCCATACGCGTTCATCGCCGCCGTTGCGAAAATAAAAAATACGCGAATGCTCCAAAAACCGGCCAACAATGGAACGAACGCGGATGTTCTCCGAAAGGCCAGCAACGCCCGGACGCAATGCGCAAACGCCGCGTACGATCAAGTCAATTTTTACACCTGCACTGGATGCGCGATAAAGCGTTTCGATCACCTCTGATTCAAGCAACGAATTCATCTTCGCAATGATGTGGCCGCGCGCGCCGACCTTGCTGCCCTTGGCAATTTTTATTTCATTTTCGATCGCTGCGAGCACGCCGATATGCAACGAAAACGGCGCCTGCCAGACGCGAGTCAACTTGCTCGCTTTTCCCAAGCCGGTCAATTGAACGAACACCTGATTAACATCCGCGCAAATTTCTTCGTCGGATGTCATCAATCCGAAATCCGTATATAGCCGCGCCGTGCGGGTGTGGTAATTGCCGGTGCCAAGATGCACGTAACGCCTTAATACCGGTCGTTGACCCTCCACTTGCTCGCGCCGCACTACCAGCGCCATTTTTGAGTGTGTCTTGTGACCAACCACACCGTACACCACATGGGCCCCTACTTCTTCTAGACGTGAGGCCCAATTCAGATTGGCTTCTTCATCGAATCGAGCCATCAGCTCTACGACGACAGTCACTTCCTTGCCGTATTTTGCGGCTTCAATCAGCGTTTCCATGATGACCGAATCGGTGCCAGTTCGGTATACCGTCTGTTTGATTGCCACCACCTGTGGATCGTGTGCTGCATGCTGAATAAACTCAATGACCGGCGTGAAACTTTGAAACGGATGATGCAATAAAATATCGTGCTTTCTCAGCACCTCGAAGAAATCCTTGCCCTTCGCAACCTTGGCAATACCCTTCGGCAACCCAGGAATAAATATCGGAAATTTCAGGTCGGGCCGCGCTACTAGGTCTGGCACATTCATCAGGCGCACCAGATTGACCGGGCCATTCACACGGTAAATATCGACTTCATCCAACTCGAATTGGGTGGCGAGAAACTGCAGCGTTTCCTCGGAGCAGTTATCTGCAATTTCTAGACGCACTGCGTCGCCAAGATGACGCTGTGGTAGTTCGCCCTGCAACGCCAACCGGAGATTTTTGATCTCTTCGTCATCGACAAACAAGTCCGAATTACGCGTCAGGCGAAACTGATAATAGCCGAGTACTTCCATGCCGGAAAATAGCTCGCCAACATGCTGATGAAGAATTGATGTAAGGAAAATAAAATCGTTCACTCCTTCCGCCACGTCATCAGGAAGCTTGATCACACGCGGCAACATCCGCGGCGCTTGTACGATGGCGCGCTGTGAATCGCGACCAAACGCGTCGCGACCGGTCAGTTCGACGGCAAAATTAAGACTCTTATTAAAAACACGCGGAAACGGATGCGCCGGATCGAGTCCTATTGGCGTGAGAACCGGCATCATCTCGCGAAAGAAATAATCCTTGATCCATACCTGCTGCTTCGCATTCCACTTCGCGCGCCGGAGGAATCGGATACCTTCGGCTGCCAACGCCGGAAATATGTCGTCGTTCAGCAACGCGTATTGGCGCGCCACGATCTCGTGCGCCTCTGCGGCAACAAGCTTGAATGTCTCTTTGGGTGTTTTCCCGTCGAGGCCACGTCCTCCAGCGTTAAGCTTGATTTGCTCCTTCAGGCCGGCCACCCGGATCTCAAAAAATTCATCCATGTTGGAAGAAACGATGGTGAGAAACTTGAGGCGTTCGAGGGTCGGAATTTTGCGATCCTCAGCCTGCGCCAACACGCGGCGATTAAAGGCCAGCAATTGAATCTCGCGATTCAAAAATAATTCGCCTGGTTTTTTCGGACGTGCAGACGTCGTCACCATCGGTGTATTTTTTTGTTTGAGCTTACGTTTGGACGTGCGGTGCTTTGCTTTAGTTGCCATGGTACCCACAGCGTATTACGTTTTTATGACAGCTGCCAGCCGCATCTCTCATGTGACATACTGCCGAAGTTCAAAAATCCATCATCTTAACGCGATGTCACATCACACTCTTGCCGCTGTCGACTTGGGCTCAAACAGCTTTCACCTGCAAATTAGCCGTGTTGTCGATGGCCAGCTGTACCCACTTGATGCACTGAAAGAAACCGTCCGCCTCGGTGCTGGTGTTGCTGCCGATAAATCGATTGAATCCGCGACCGCCGAGCGCGCCTTTGCGGCACTTCGCCTGTTCGCCGAGCGCCTGCGCGGCCTGCCGAACGATGCCGTGCGCGTCGTCGGTACCAATGCCCTGCGCGTGGCCCAAAACGCGAGCACGTTTGTAAAGGAAGCCGAAACAATTTTGGGCTATCCGATTGAAATAATTGCCGGCCGCGAAGAGGCGCGGCTCATCTACATCGGCGTAGCAAACAGCCTGCCGCCATCAAACCACCAACGCCTGGTCGTGGATATCGGGGGCGGTTCGACCGAATTCATCATCGGCCATCGATTGAAACCTAAAGCTGTTGAAAGCTTGTACATGGGTTGCGTCAGTTTTTCGGAACGCTACTTTCCCGGGGGCGCGATGGACAAGCGCACATTCAGGGAAGCGCAACTGGCCGCACGCAAGGAAGTGGAGCAGATCGCCGCACGCTTTCACAAGGAAGGCTGGAAAGAAGCCTATGGCTCGAGTGGTACCGCCAAAGCGCTGGGCATTATTCTCAATGAAAACGGCATCACCAAGGAAGGCATCAGCCTTGAGGGCCTTGAATGGTTACGCGACAAGGCAATCAAGGCGGGTGGTTTCAAATCGCTCGATATGGCAGGCGTGAAGGGAGATCGCGTGCCCGTCTTGCCGGGCGGCCTGGCCATCATGCTCACTGTGTTTGAAGAATTACACTTGATGCGTATGTCGGTGGCTGATACGGCCTTACGCGATGGCGTGTTGCACGACCTGCTGGGCCGTCGCCATCATGAAGACATTCGCGATGCGACGGTGGAGGCGATGTCGAAACGCTATCACGTCGATCAGACTCAGGCGACACGCGTAAAACAATTGGCGCTCGGACTGTTTGATCGCATCGATGAATCAACCGATATCGAAATCGCGTTCCAGCGACGCCAAAAATTAACATGGGCGTGTCGACTGCATGAGATCGGCATTGACATCGCTCAGGCGGGATTCCACAAGCATTCAGCCTACGTCATCAGCAACGCCGATATGCCAGGTTTTTCGAAACGCGAACAGGCAGTGCTCGCCACGCTGGTGCTCGCGCAGCGCGGCAAGCTCGCCAAGGTTGCAGGAGACTTGCCGCGCGAATTGACCTTTGCGGCAAAAGTATTGTGTCTTCGCTTGGCGGTGTTGCTCTCGCGTAGCCGGCGAAATGTGGACACAAAACGGTTTGGACTTAGCAAAGTAAATGCTGATTTTCGGCTCTCGGTCGACGCCGTATGGCTGGAGACCAACAGCCTGACTGATTACGAACTTCGTCAGGAAGCCATGGAGTGGGCCAGCGTAGGTGTCAAGCTGGAAATCGTGCCCACGGTTGGTTAACGCCAGAAATAGCAGAAACCGCGATAACTATTGCGCACCCGTATCGGGCGAGGCCATTGCCACAAGAACCGCCTTGGTTTCGCCGTCTCGCTGGCAAAAGCGAAACCACCAGACCGCGCCTTTCTTGAATGGCACGTAGCTCTCGTTCCCGTTGATGAGTTGGCCGACGACCATTCCCAGCGTTGGTTCGTGCCCAACGACGATCACGTTCTTGCTGCTGGTCGGCCAATCCGCGGCGCGGAAAATCGTTTCGACGGGCGCGTCCGGCGCGATCAATGCGATCGTTTCTACCGGCATGCCTAGCGCTGCAGCCGTCTGTTGCGCACGTAAAGCCGGGCTTGAAATGACGCGCCACTGACCAGCGCGCTTTTCAGGATTTCCGAGTTGGGGTTTGAGCCATAACGCCATTTGTTCCGCCTGGCGCTCGCCTCGGGGTGTCAAGCGCCGCGCAAGGTCACTACTCGCAATATCTTCCGCTTCAGCGTGACGCCAGAGAATGATGTCCATCAAGTCTGTCTATTTATGGGGATACGCACGGCTGGGTAGCGCCCTGATCATTAGCGCAGACGCAAAAAAACCCGCAGTGTTGGGCGGGTTTTCTGTTGGTGCGAGCAGGTTGGACCTACTATAAATACAAAACCGCCGGAAATACTGCCACCGCCAGCACGATCAGAACCCATTCGGCATTCCAGCGCTTAAGGTGGCCAGTGTAGTAAAGAATAATGCATAAAATTGCGAAAACATAAAATGCAGCCAATAGCATTGTTAACCCCCCGATGAACTGTCAGAGCGCACTTTCGTCACGCTTATTGACCATAAGTTACCACACAATTGCCCTGTTTTCATCCGATTGATCGCGGACTATACCGCATCTTCGCCCGTCTCACCGGTACGAATTCGCACCACCTGGCTTACGTCCGTCACGAATATCTTGCCGTCACCTATCTTGCCGGTACGTGCCGCCTTAATGATGGCGTCGATCGCTTTGTCGACCATGTTATCGGCCAATATTACTTCCACTTTAACTTTAGGCAAAAAATCAACCGTGTACTCGGCACCGCGATAAAGTTCGGTGTGCCCCTTTTGGCGACCGAAGCCTTTTACCTCCGTTACGGTGAGGCCTGTACAACCCAGTTCGGATAACACCTCCCGCACTTCATCGAGTTTGAATGGCTTGATAACCGCTTCTATTTTTTTCATTGCCTATTTCTCCGTGGTGATGCGTAAGGCTCCGTTATTTAGCGACATACTTGGATGTTATCGGATACCGCCAGTCTTTGCCGAATCCCCTGCGGGTGATCTTCGCACCGACCGGACTCTGGCGTCGTTTGTATTCATTCAACCGCAATAGCCTAGTCACCCGCGTAACATCCGCGTCCAGAAAGCCCATGCCCACGATTTCAGAGGGGGAACGATCCTGTTCCATGAATAATTCGACAATCTGGTCGAGCGTATCGTACGGCGGTAGCGAATCCTGATCCTTTTGGTCAGGGCGCAATTCCGCGCTCGGTGGGCGGGTAATGACCCGTTCGGGGATCACCCGAGACAGACTGTTTCGATAAGTGCAGAGTTTGTATACCAGGGTTTTCGATACGTCTTTCAGAATCGCGAATCCGCCAGCCATATCACCGTAAAGTGTTGAATAGCCGACTGCCATTTCACTCTTGTTGCCGGTAGTTACTACCATCGCGCCAAATTTATTTGAGAGCGCCATCAGTAGCGTGCCGCGCACCCGTGCCTGAATATTTTCTTCGGTCGTGTCTGGTTTTGTGCCTGCGAACTCATGGGCCAGCGACGCCTTGAAGGCCTCGAACATCGGCGTAACGCTAATTTCCGAATAGCGGACGCCCTGAATCTTCATCATTTCACGCGAATCATCGAGTGATATTTGCGCTGTAAATTCGGATGGCATCATTACGGCATGCACGCGTTCTCGCCCAAGTGCATCCACGGCAATGGCCAGCGTTAATGCCGAATCCACCCCCCCCGACAAACCCAGCAGCACGCCGGGAAAACCGTTCTTGTTCACATAGTCGCGTAGCGCCACGACCAGTGCCCGGTACACACTCGCCTCGACCGACAGCGTCGGATGCACATTGCCTTTGATGAGGCCATCCTTAAACTCAACGATACCCAGTGTCTCTTCAAATTCCAGTTCCTGATAGCCAACCGTGCCATCGGCATTGATGCCAAACGAGGCCCCGTCGAACAGCAACTCGTCCTGCCCACCGGTCCAGTGCGCGTAAAGAATCGGCACACCGCTCTCCTGCACGCGGGCGCGCACCACATCGTAGCGCGTCTCGAGTTTCTTGAAATCGTAGGGCGATGCATTGGGCACGACGATCAATTGTGCACCTGCCGCCCTGGCAGCGGATACCGGCTCAGTGAACCAGACGTCCTCACAAATCAGCACCGCAATCTTGACACCCTCGTGTTCGAAAATGAATGGCTGATCACCAGTTTCAAAGTAACGCTTCTCATCAAACACTTGATAATTTGGCAAGCGCTGCTTCAGGTAGGTGCCCGTCACGCGTCCTTCATCGATCAATGAGGCAGCGTTGTATAGCTTGCCATTTTTTACCTGCGGGTGACCAACGATGACCTTGATGCCTTGCACTCGTGGCGCAAGCTCCGCCAATGCTGCGGCACAGGCCACACGGAAATCGCGGCGGAAAAGCAAATCCTCGGGCGGATAGCCACACAGTGCCAGTTCTGGCGTGACGAGCAAGCTTGCACCTGCCGCCTTTGCCTGTTCGGCGTACTGCAAAATCCGTTCCACATTGCCGACGAGATCGCCGAGCATGGGATTGAGTTGAGCGACGGCGATTTTCATGAACTATTTTATTCCCATACTTTGGGCGAAGGCTGTCGTAAGCCACTGCACACAGGTAACATCACGCCTTAATTATAAGGTTCTGTTTCCTCCCCACCAAACATGCGCGAAGTCGAATTAAAAGTCCTGGATACCCTCACGGATATTGCGCCAAAAGACTGGGACGCCTTGACGGACAGCAATCCCACCCTAAGTCATGCCTTCCTGCAATCAATGATTGATGCTGGTTGCACTACCGCCAAGACCGGTTGGCTACCGCAATTTCTGACACTTTGGCGTGATATTGAAGGACAACGGTCTCTGTGCGGTGCAGTACCGTTGTATGTAAAAAGCCACTCCTACGGCGAGTACGTATTCGACTGGGCTTGGGCAGAAGCGTACCAGCACCACGGACTGGAATACTATCCGAAGCTTTTATCCGCAGTACCTTTCACCCCCTGCAGCGGTGGACGGCTATTGGCGAAAACTTCCGCCGACCGCAAGATTCTGGTCGATGGCTTGATCAGCCTCGCTGAACAGAGTGATGTGTCATCACTTCACGTGTTATTCCCCCATGACGGTGACCAGCAATTGTTGATGGACGCAGCTATGATGCCGCGCACGTCCATACAATTCCATTGGCAAAACGCCGATTACAAAAGTTTTGATGATTTTCTGGCGACCATGAGCCACGATAAGCGCAAGAAAGTGAGGCAGGAGCGACGCAAAGTCAAAGAGGCGGGCATCACGTTTAAGCGGTTGGTTGGCAACGATATTACCGATGCGGATTGGGATTTTTTTGTCGGGTGCTACGACCACACCTATCGCGCACATTTTTCCACGCCTTATCTAAACCGCACATTTTTCGGGCTAATCGGTGAACGCATGCCGGAAAATGTTTTGTTGATCATCGCTGAACACGAAGGCAAATCCATTGCCAGCGCATTCAATTTGTTCAGTCAACACACGCTCTATGGCCGTTACTGGGGGGGCCTCGCGTTTCACTCGGGTTTGCATTTTGAAACCTGCTACTACCAGGCGCTGGAATTTTGTATCACGCAAGGCATTCAGGTATTTGAAGGTGGCGCGCAAGGGGAACACAAACTCGCGCGGGGCTTCCTGCCGGTGAAATGCCACTCAGCGCACTGGCTGAAACATCCACGATTTGCGAAAGCAGTGGAAGATTTTCTGCAACGTGAATCAGGCGGCATGGAAAAATATGTGACTGAGCTGGGTGAGAGTAGTCCTCTCAAATCACCGTAGAAAAACCAGTACCAGCGGGCTTTTTAAACATTTTTTGCTTAAGGCGCGCCGTCAACAGGCGCTGCAATCGATGTCTACTTTCTCAGTCAGACCATAGGAGCAAACAATGGTCACACTCAAAACCAGGGAAACCACTGCGAGTGTCGAAAAATTTCTCAACAGCATCGTTGATGAAACTCGCCGCAACGACGCCTTTACCGTGCTGGCGCTGATGAAGCAAGTCACCGGGGAAGAGGCAAAGATGTGGGGTAGCGCGATCATCGGCTTCGGGTCGCGCAAGCTCGTTTACGAAAGCGGTCGCGAACTTGACTGGATGAACGTCGGCTTCTCGCCACGCAAAGCCAATATCACGCTATACATCATGGATGGTTTCGCGAAATACGAACCGTTGCTCGCGCGTCTGGGCAAGCACAAGACGGGCAAGTCGTGCCTTTACATCGACACGCTTGAAAACGTCGATGTCAACGTACTTAAGAAACTGGTTGAGCAGTCGGTGCAGCACATCAAGAGTAATTCTTGAAACTTGAGCACTGGCGCGTCGTCAAGCCTTTGTCAGAACTCATGCGCTCGCTGGACAGCGAACACTTCTGGCAGATTCATCGCGGCACGGTGGTGAATCTGCGCTATGTGTCATCAACACGCCGCGACGGCGATGGTCGGGTGAGTGTCAATCTGAAAGATCACCCTAAACCTCTGCCGGTTTCGCGCGCCTACCAACACCTGTTCAA
>JBKJMK010000235.1:0-18647 GCA_046596005.1 Usitatibacteraceae bacterium
ATCATAACCGGCTACACCGCAACCTGCTCGGCGGCAGGCCAGATTACGCGCATCAATAGCGGTGCCGCTTCGCCTATCACCGTTGGTGGACTAACCGGCGGCGTGCTCTACTCCTGCACAGTGACCGCACAAAATAGTATCGGCTCCAGTACGCCTTCGACACCTGTCACGGTGACACCCCTGACCGCTCTCGACATTATCCCGATCCTGAAGATGTTGCTATTGGATTGAGGTGTTGCGCCGGGACTGGTGCGCCACCAGCCCGGCTTTCTGCAGGCACTTCCTGACCCAGGAGTAGCTGCGGGTACCGCCATCGCGTCGATACCAGCTATGAAAGTGGTGCATATTCCAGCCAGCATGTTCGCTGCGGTATCGCTCCGTTAGCGTCATTACCTCGTCGACCGGGGCGCGCCGATTCGAGACCTGCTCAAGCCGCTGATCGCTCAGCCCCTGGAGGCCGTCTGCGGTAAAGCGCGCCACGTAGCGCCGAAAATTGCGCTCGCACATGCCCAGAATCTTTGCCGCCTCGGCCTGGGTGAGCCGTCCTTCTTTCCATCCTTCGTATGTCTGTTCGAACCTCATCTTGCGCAACTCCTACAGCTCTGTCCGACCCACGGGCACCTCCGTGAGGCACCTTATGTGAACCGGACAGATGATGAAACCACGACACGGTGATATTCATGTTTTGACTAAATGGTATCACTATTGGTACCATTAGCATATGGCTTCGCTGAAGAAAATTCTCGAACAAATGCGTCGAGAGCCGACAAATGTCAGCTTTCCGGATTTGTTCAAGGTTTGTGAAGAGTTTTTTGGAAAGCCGCGTCAGTCCGGTTCCAGTCACACCATTTTCAAAACCCCTTGGCTTGGTGACCCGCGAATTAATATCCAGAACGATAAGGGTAAAGCCAAGGCCTATCAGGTGCGGCAGGTAATTCTGGCCATCGATAAATTGAAGGAGCGCCAAAATGAACATTAACCATTACACCTACCGCGTCACATGGTCTGCTGAGGACGGCGAACATGTCGGGCTGTGCGCGGAGTTTTCCTCTTTATCCTGGTTGGCACGATCACCAGAGAAAGCACTGGCAGGTATTCGGCAAGCGGTTGCTGAGGCAGTCGCCGATCTGCAAACGAATGGTGAACCGATTCCAAATGCGTTGGCCGAGAAACACTACAGCGGCGAATTCAGGGTTCGAATTCCGCCAGATGTACACCGCGCTTTGGCAATGCAAGCTGCAGAGCAGGGAATAAGTTTGAATCGATTGGCCAGTGCAAAATTGGCGGGATGAACTTTAGTTCGCGCCGCTCGTCTTGACCAGTTTTCCTGCACCACCTTCCCCAACTACAACAAAGGGCGCCCAAAACAACGGATGCGCGTATTGAGGGTGGCTCGGTGTATTGATCAGCGCCAACATCGCCTTGCGGTGCGCCTCGGCTTTGCCTTGAGCGGGATTGGCTTCGTATTCTCTCACCCTTGTCCCTCTCGCGGGAGAGGGGACTCTTACCGGTCGTTGTTCACCTATTCAGGAATTCTCAAGATATTTATTAAAACTCTAACACTGGCGAGGCTGCTGGCAGCATTTATGCCTGGAACCCTCGCCAATGCTAGTGTTTCCACAATTATTCGCTGAAGTCCGGCCAGCGTGTAAACGCAATAAATGTCTCGCTGCTTTCCACCAAGTCCGCAACGACATATTTCACGTTCGCACCGGGCGGGCCGTTGTGGCACCACGCCACCAGTTGTTCAATGGCGAATTCGTCGCCTTGTGTGACTGCTTCCACACTGCCGTCTTCACAGTTGCGCACCCAGCCGCTGATCTCCAGTGCCTGTGCAACGGCACGCATCGATTCGCGAAAGCCAACGCCTTGCACACGCCCGGTGATCGCCAGGCGCACGGTGACGGTCTTGCCTTGGCCACTCATTCGTCGTGCCTGATCTTTTTGCTGCGCACTGATTTTACGGTCGCGCGGGTTTTCTTTGCCTCGATGCGGCGCTCTTTCGAAGCACGCGTGGGCTTGGTGGCGAGGCGTTTCTTCGGCACGTGATTGAGCTTCGTCAGACGTGCAATCAATCGCTCAAAGGCAGTTTCTTTGTTGCGAAACTGCGACGAGGAATCCTGGGCGATCACCACGACGCCCGATGGTAAATGGGTGAGTCGTATGGCGGAGTTGGTTTTGTTGACGTGTTGTCCACCGGGCCCTGAGGCGCGATAGGTGTCGAGCCTGATTTCCATCTCAAGGATATCGCGGTCAACCGCGTACGGCGGCAGCCGCAGCGGCAGATCACGTGGTTTGGAAGAGACTGGATCCCGGCTTTCACCGGGATGACGCATCGACTCCCGAGCTTCGGCGCGCTTCGCGCTTGAATCCCGGATCGACTGCGTCATTTGATACGCATCCCCGGTACAGCACCGGCATCCGGCGATAACAGGTAAATACCGGTGCCATCACCTGCGGCAAGCACCATGCCCTGCGATTCACCAAAGCGCATTTTTCGCGGCGCGAGATTGGCGACCATCACCGTGTAACGGCCAACCAGATCTTTCGGATGATATGCACTGCGGATGCCGGCAAATACGGTGCGTTGTTCGATGCCAAGATCGAGTGTCAGGCGCAGCAGTTTGTCGGCTTCGACAACCAGTTCGGCGTCGAGAATTTTGGCCACGCGCAAATCGAGGCGCGCAAAATCGTCGATGGAAATGGTTTCTGAAATTGGCTGGATGATGATCGGTTTTGGCGACTCCGGCGGCACCAGGGCGAACTCGGCGGTCGCGCCCGGCATTGCCGGTGTCTCGCCGTTCGCGGGTTTGGCATCTGCTTTCTTGATGGCATCAACTTCTTTTGCAGGTTCCAGCAAGGCGTCAATTTGTTTGGGATCGATGCGGGCCATCAGATGTTTGTAGGGCAGGATTGCGTGCCCTTCCTTCAGGGGTTTTGCGGTCGATTTCCACTCGAAGGCGTCGAAATTAAACATCTCGCCTGCTGTGGCCGCGAGCCTCGGCAGCACCGGTGCGAGGTAGACGGTGAGATCGCGGAACATCGCGACTGCGGTCGAACACACCGTTAGTAACTCTGCTTCCTTGCCATCCTGCTTGGCGAGGTCCCAGGGTTTGTTCGCATCGACATACTGGTTCGCCAGATCGGCGAGCGCCATGATCTTGCGGATCGCCTTGCCATATTCGCGACCATCGTAATAGCCGCTGATTTCGTCGGCCGCCCCGGAAAATTCTCTGGCGATCTCCTTGGGTAACTGTGGCTTGCCGAGCTTGCCTTCAAACTTCTTGCTGATAAATCCCGCCGCGCGGCTCGCAATATTGACGTACTTGCCGATCAAATCGCTATTTACGCGTGCAATGAAATCGTCCGGGTTGAAATCCAGGTCTTCCACTTTGTCGTTGAGTTTGGCGGCAATGTAATAGCGCATCCATTCTGGATTCAGGCCGAGCTTGATGTACTGCTGCGGCGACACACCGGTGCCGCGGGACTTGGACATCTTCTCGCTGTTGAAGGTAATGAAGCCGTGTACAAACACGTTGTTCGGCACTTTGCGGCCGGCAAATTTGAGCATCGCGGGCCAGAACAGCGTGTGGAAATAAACAATGTCTTTACCGATGAAATGATACTGCTCGACTTCGTCGTCCGCCATGAAGTCGTCGAAGGAGCGCTTTTCACCATTGGCCTTCGCTTTGCCGGATTCAAAATAGGCCTTCAGGCTGGCGAGATAACCGACTGGCGCATCCAGCCACACATAGAAATACTTGCCAGGCGCGTCGGGAATCTCGATGCCGAAGTAGGGCGCGTCGCGGGAGATATCCCAGTCATTGATCTTCTTGCCGCCCGTTTCTGGGTCATCCGCGAGCCACTCGGCAAGTTTATTCACAACTTCCGTTTGCAGCGGCGTGTCCCTGGTCCACTCCTGTAAAAACTGCACGCATTTCTTGTCTGAGAGTTTGAAAAAAAAGTGTTCGGATTTTTTCAGGACGGGCTTGGCACCGGTAAGTGTCGAATAAGGGTTCTTCAGATCGGTGGGGGCATAGACTGCGCCGCAGTTTTCGCAGGAATCTCCGTACTGGTCTTTCGTTGCACACTTCGGACACTCGCCCTTGATATAGCGGTCGGGCAGAAACATGCCTTTTACAGGATCGTAGAATTGCTCGACTTCTTTGGAGATGATGAGCTTTGCGGCCTTCAGTTTTTTATAGATGTCCTGGGAGAGCTCGACATTTTCTGGCGAATGCGTCGAATGCCAGTGGTCATAACTCATCAGAAACGCCCGCCAGTCTGCATCGTGTTGCGCGCCTACGCGTTTGATCAGCGCTTCAGGGCTGATGCCCTCGGCCTCCGCGCGCAACATGATCGGCGCGCCGTGCGTGTCTGCGGCACACACGAAGTGCACTTCGTGGCCCAGCATGCGCTGGAATCGCACCCAAATGTCGCCGTAGAGTTGATCGACGATGTGCCCGATATGCAGGGGGCCGTTAGCGTAGGGGAGTGCGGTTGTGACGAATATTTTTCGGGGCATCAAAAACTTCTAAGTGGCCGCTAAGTAGGCATTAGCGCAAAACTGATTGATTTCAATGATTTTTGTGATGATGAATTGTACCAAGGCCAAAACTAATTTGATATACGGTTCACCGGTACGATCAGCTAAAATTGCGCATTCTGTTTTATCTTCTCGCAGGCTGTCTCGCACGAAAATCGAAAGCATCCAATGGGCATTACAAACGAACAAATCCAGAACGCACTCCGCGAGTTGATCGATCCGGTCACGAATGAAAATTTTGTCGATGGCAAATCTGCCAAGAACATCAAGATTGAGGGTGCTGATATTTCTTTGGAGATCGTGCTTGGCTACCCCGGCAAGAGCGTGACGGAAGGCATCCGCAAACAGGTGATCGCGCGCTTGAAGAAAATAGAGGGCGTGCAAAACGTTTCGGCCAATGTTTATTCCAAAATTGTTTCGCACTCCGCACAGCGTGGCGTAAAACTGGTGCCAGGAATCAAGAATATTATCGCTGTCGCATCGGGCAAAGGCGGTGTGGGAAAGAGCACGACCGCCGTGAACCTCGCATTGGCGCTGGCGGCCGAAGGTGCGAGTGTCGGGATGCTGGATGCAGACATCTACGGCCCGTCGCAGCCGATGATGCTGGGCATTACAGGCAGGCCCGCCTCGAAGGATGGAAAGACCATGGAGCCGATGGAAGGCCATGGTATTCAGGCAATCAGCGTTGGGTTCCTGATCGATCCGGAAACGCCGATGGTTTGGCGCGGGCCGATGGTCACGCAGGCACTTGAACAATTGCTCAATGAAACCAACTGGCACGACCTTGATTACCTGATCGTCGATCTGCCGCCGGGCACGGGCGACATACAACTGACGCTGGCGCAGAAAGTGCCGGTGACGGGTGCCGTCATCGTTACTACACCGCAGGATATCGCTTTGCTTGACGCCAGGAAGGGCCTCAAGATGTTTGAAAAAGTGGGTGTGCCCATCATCGGTATTGTCGAAAACATGGCGATGCATGTGTGTACGAATTGTGGACACATGGAACATATTTTCGGCGAGGGCGGCGGCGGCAAGATGGCCAGCGATTACAACATCGATTTGCTGGGCTCATTGCCGCTGGACATCAAGATCCGGGAAATGGCGGATAGCGGCAAGCCCACCGTGGTGTCCGATCCGGACGGGCCGATCGCCGCGATCTACAAGGACATCGCGCGCAAATGTGCGGCCAAGATTGCAAAACAATCGCAGGACCGAAGCGCCATTTTCCCCAAGATCGTTATTCAGAACACCTAAAACTTTGAGCAATGCCATCCAGCGCGCAATAGAACTGCGCGACGCCTCGCAGCACACTGAGGCGCTGACAATTCTTCTCGACCTGCATAACGTCAGTCCAGATGACGCCAAGGTCAATTACGAGCTGGCGAGAACCTTCGCAATGGAAGGTGTCAAGGATGAGGCGATCGGATTTTACGAGCACGCGATTGCCTGCGGCCTGGAGCGGGACGAACTGCGCTTTGCCTTTATCAGTCTGGGAAGCACTTATCGCAGCGTCGGCCGGTTTGGCGACGCTGCCCGCATACTGCAGCGTGGTGCCGCAGATTTTCCCGATGCGCCGGAATTCGATGTTTTTCTGGCGATGACGCGCTATCACCTGGGCGAGCATCAGGAAGCAGTTCGCCTCCTGCTGAACCATATCGCCGAATATTCAGCGGAGCCGGCAACGCAGGGACACAAACGGGCAATTTTGTATTGCGCAGATCATCTTGACCAAGCGGAGGAGAGCTAAGGTGCCGGCTATTTGTGTGGGGCATATTCGCGTAAAAAACACCGAGGCGTGGGAGCAATATCGAAGCCGCGTCGGTGCCACGATCACGCAATACGGTGGTGAGTTGCTGTTTCGCGGCCAGCAGGATCGCCTGTTCAGTGGCGCGATGCAGCACGAAAATGTAGTGGCATTGCAGTTTGAAAATATCGATGCTGCAAATCGATGGCACGACTCACCTGAGTATCAGGCACTGATTCCGATCAGGGAGCGTGCCGCAGACGTGACTTTAGTGCTGTACAAATGTTGAGACGAAAAGGGAGCAAGTAGCGTGAGCATAAAAGCCGATAAGTGGATTCGCCGCATGGCCATCGAACACGGCATGATCGAGCCGTTTGAACCGGGACAGGTGCGCGAGGCCAACGGGCAACGCATCGTCAGCTATGGCACCTCGAGCTATGGCTACGACATTCGCTGCTCGAATGAATTCAAGTTGTTCACCAACCTCAATTCCACGATTGTTGATCCGAAAAATTTCGATGACAAGTCATTTGTCGATATCAAAGGCGACTCCTGCATCATCCCCCCCAATTCATTTGCCTTGGCGCGCACCGTTGAATACTTCCGTATCCCGCGCAACGTGTTGACGATATGCCTTGGCAAATCGACCTATGCGCGCTGCGGCATTATCGTTAACGTGACGCCGTTCGAGCCGGAATGGGAAGGCTACGTCACGCTGGAGTTTTCCAACACCACGCCACTACCAGCGAAAATTTATGCCAACGAAGGTATTGCCCAGGTATTGTTCTTTGAAAGCGATGAAGTCTGCGAGACTTCATACAAGGATCGTGGCGGCAAGTATCAGGGACAGCAGGGCGTGACACTGCCGAAGATGTAGTCGTCCCACACTCCACTGAAATAATTCAATGACTGTTCGTTCACGTTTCGCTCCAAGTCCAACCGGCTATCTTCACATCGGCGGAGCCCGCACTGCGCTTTATGCGTGGGCATACGCGCGCCGCCACGGCGGCACTTTTATATTGCGTATCGAGGACACCGATGTCGAGCGCTCCACGCCTGAGGCGGTGCAGGCCATTGTGGACGGCATGAACTGGCTGGGCCTGCAGCATGATGAAGGGCCATTTTTCCAAATGCAGCGCATGCCGCGCTACAAGGATGTCATCGCCCAAATGCTGGCTGCCGGCACGGCATATCAGTGTTATAAAACTGTGTCGGAACTCGATACCCTGCGCGAGGCGCAGCGCGCCCGTGGCGAGAAGCCACGCTATGATGGTCGCTGGCGCCCGGAGCCCGGCAAGCAGCTACCGCCAGTTCCGGAAAACGTGAACCCAGTGGTGCGCTTCCGCAACCCGGCCGCAGGGTTGGTGGTGTGGGAAGATGCCGTGAAAGGTCGCATCGAAATAGCCAACGCGGAACTCGATGACCTCATCATCGCGCGTGGCGACGGTACGCCCACCTACAACTTCTGCGTCTGCGTGGATGATTGGGACATGAAAATCTCCCATGTCATACGTGGCGACGATCACGTCAACAACACACCGCGTCAGATCAATATTCTCAAGGCGCTTGGCGCAGATGTGCCCGTATACGCGCACTTGTCGATGATCCTCGGCGATGACGGGCAAAAGCTCTCCAAACGCCATGGCGCAGTGTCTGTCATGGACTACCCGGCAAAGGGTTACCTGCGCGACGCGGTGCTGAATTATCTGGCGCGGCTGGGATGGTCGCACGGGAATGACGAAGTGTTTTCGATGGAGGAGTTCTGCAAATGGTTCGATCTCGATCACATCACACCATCGGCAGCGCAGTTCAATACGGAAAAGCTTAGCTGGCTTAACCACGAGTACATCAAGAAAGCAGAACCAGCGGAACTGGCGAAATGGCTGGCACCGCACCTGGCAGCGCGAGGCATCGATACGTCATCCGGGCCACAGGTGACCCGGGTGATTGAGTTGCTTCGGGATCGCTCGGCAACACTGGTGGAGTTGGCCGAAGCGTCGCGCTATTTTTATCAACAACCTACTGTTGATGCGGCAATGGTAAAACAGCATCTTGACGAAGCCGTGAGGGTTGCAATGGGGGAATTGGTCGTCGCGTTGGACAACTTGGAACCGCTGAGCTGGACCAAAGCGGTAATCGGCGAGAGAATCAAGTCTTGCGTGGCAAAGCACGGCTTGAAGATGCCGCAACTGATGATGCCGTTACGTGTCCTGATAACGGGACAGACCCAATCGCCTTCGATTGACGCGATCATGGCTATTTTGGGTCGCGGGGAGACCGTTTTCCGACTGGTTTCCCGCCCGATTCCCTGAGCGCTGGGGAAACCCGCCTTTGCAAAAAGGCCCGGCTCCGGCTATAATTGCGGACTTCCATGTGGGGGTATAGCTCAGCTGGGAGAGCGCTTGCATGGCATGCAAGAGGTCATCGGTTCGATCCCGTTTACCTCCACCACAGAATTTGCGGTTGTCGTAAATAGCCGCTTATGCATTTATTTTTTGTAGCAAGAAGCACCGTAGTAAGACGTGTGAGTCCCCATCGTCTAGAGGCCTAGGACATTGCCCTTTCACGGCAGTAACACCGGTTCGAATCCGGTTGGGGACGCCAGCTTTAGAATAAAAACGGCTTACAGCGATGTAGGCCGTTTTTATTTTCGGTGCACGCGAAGGATGATGTAGATCGCCTATTCATGGCCCTTCGCAGACATTTTAGGCTCGGGTGGCGCGCCGACGCTGGTGGTTCGTCTAATTTGTGCCGGGCTGGTGGTCGTAAAAACACGCAGCCTCTGTGGGCAATCGCGGTGGGCACAAAAATCATTCGCTGAGTGTTTCGCGCATCGCGACGCCCAAGCCTGAAAGTGCGGCCATCTTGCCAGTGATCACTGTCGTCGGTATCGCGGCAAGGTAATCGGCAAAGCGCCCTTTGCTCTCAAACCGGGTCCGAAAGCCGGATGCAATGAATAGCGGGAGAATTTTCGGGACGATACCGCCTCCAATGAACACGCCGCCGCGCGCACAAAAGAGCAATGCAACGTTACCGGCCATGGTGCCGAGCATCTCGCAGAAAGTATTGATGGTCAGGCTGCATAGCGCATCGCTGCCTGCAATTGCCAATGAACCAATCTGATCAGCCACTATTTCGGTATGGAACGGTTCGTCTCTCACACAGGCGATTGCACGATACAAAATGGGAAGCCCGGTCCCCGAGAGAAATGCTTCCGCAGAGATATGTTGACGCTCCTTCCACGCCGCGCGCAACACGTCCAATTCAAATACTGTCGCGGGCGAGAGTGTCATATGCCCTCCCTCACTGCTGATTGGACGCCATGATTTCAACGTGGGAACGATGGCGGCAACACCCAGGCCAGTGCCGGGGCCGATAACAGCTCTGGGCGCATGATCGATCCCGTGACCACCCCCAACCAGGCAAAGGTCTTCCATCGAAATATGCGGTAATGAAAGGGCGAGCGCTTCAAAATCGTTCAATACCAGCAGCGACTTCAAACCGAAGTGCTGTTTCAATGCCGATTGCGAGAAACGCCACGAGCTGTTCGTCAATCGAATGAAATCACCGGTAACTGCGCTTGCCACCGCAAGCGCAACGTGATCCGGTCTGCCCAGTCCTGTTTCCCGTAAATACCATTCGAACGCAGCTTCAATATCCGGGAAATCGGCGCAGCGATATTTTCGGTGGCAATCCGGGATTGCCATTGCATCGGCCATGCGGGCAATCCGAATGTGTGTCCCGCCAACATCCGCAACCAGACATTCAGTCATGTCACTCCTCCGTCTAAAACACACCCGGTTATATTCGCCCCCACCTCAGTTGCGCGCGACGAATTGCACAAATTGTGCAGACTTTCGCCTATAATGTAAACGTTTCCATTTCAAATTTCTTGCTGAAAAATCCAATAAATGAGTTCAAGAATTGAGTTTCCACCCGATTTCGTTTGGGGAAGCGCGACATCCGCATACCAGATCGAAGGCTCGCCGCTGGCTGACGGTGCCGGCCCGAGCATCTGGCAACGTTTTTTGCGTACCCCCGAATTGGTGCGGGCGTCGGATGGATCTGCGTTTACCAAAATTCGCGAATCCGGCGATGTTGCGTGCGATCACTATCGCCGCTATGCCGACGATGTCGCACTCATGAAATCGCTTGGCATGAAGGCATATCGGTTTAGCATTTCATGGAGTCGCATCATGCCTCAGGGCAAGGGTGCGATCAATCACGCAGGGATTGATTTTTACGATCGGCTCGTCGACAGCCTGCTTGAAAACGGGATCGAGCCCAATGCAACGCTATTCCATTGGGATCTCCCCGCGGCACTCGATGACCTTGGCGGCTGGCTCAATCCAGATATCGCCAACTGGTTCGCGGAGTACGCTGCGGTGATGTTCAAGAAGCTTGATGGACGCGTGAAAATGTGGGCCACGCTGAATGAGCCGTGGGTGGTAACCGACGGCGGGTACTTGCATGGCGCGCTCGCGCCAGGACACCGAAACCTGTACGAAGCGCCGATTGCTTCGCACAATCTAATGCGAGCACACGGTGCTGCGGTCAAGGCTTATCGCGACGAAGGAAAGAATCGTATCGGGCTGGTGGTGAATCTCGAACCCAAGTACGCCGCCACATCAAGTGCTTCCGACCTGGCGGCGCGCAATCGCGCGGAGGCATACATGAACCGCCAGTACCTCGACCCCGTTTTCCATGGGAAATATCCAGCCGAAATGAAAGATATTTTCGGCGACGCCTGGCCGGACTGGCCGGATGAGGACATGGCATTGATCCGGCAGCCCATCGATTTCCTCGGGATCAATTACTACACCCGTAACGTGACGCGCGATGATTCAAACCATTGGCCCGTTTGCGCATGTGCTGTTCGCCAGACACAAGCGACCTATACCGAGACTGGGTGGGAGGTATTCGCGCAGGGGCTGACGGATACGCTCCTGTGGGTGAAGGAGCAGTACGGCGATATTCCGATGTACGTTACCGAAAATGGTGCGGCTTTTTTTGACCCGCCGAAGGCGGAAAACGGTCGTGTCGTCGACCCGCTGCGGGTGGATTATCTGCACAAGCACCTCCGTGCGATTCACAGCGCGCGCGAGCAAGGCGTTGACTTGCGCGGCTATTACGTCTGGTCTTTCCTCGATAACCTCGAATGGTCGCTGGGTTTTTCGAAGCGCTTCGGTATCGTTCACGTTAATTTCGAAACCCAGGAGCGTACGCCGAAGGATAGCGCCCGCTTCTACGCCAATGTAATCGCCAGCAACGGCAAGATCCTGGAAAGTCCCGCACCGATATGAATACCGTAACCCTGCAGTTCGTTGTTCTGCCGGACATCAATCCGATCTGAACATGGCGACCGTCGAACTTCGCGGTATCCAAAAGTCGTTCGGGGACGTGAACGTTATCGGCAATGTCGATCTTAAAATAGAAGATGGCGAGTTTGTGGTTTTTGTCGGCCCATCAGGGTGCGGCAAATCGACATTGCTGCGAATGATTGCGGGGCTTGAGGACAGCAACGCAGGCGACATTTTCATCGACGGCGTACGCATGAACGATGTGCCATCGTCCAAGCGTGGCATTGCGATGGTCTTTCAGTCATATGCGCTTTATCCGAACATGACGCTATACGAAAACATGGCGTTCGGACTGAAACTCGCAAATAAGTCAAAGGAAGAAATTGATATTGCCGTGATGCAGGCAGCAAAGACGCTTCATATTGACCATTTGCTGGACCGCAAGCCAAAAGCGTTGTCAGGCGGACAGCGCCAGCGCGTTGCGATTGGACGCGCGATCACCAGGAAGCCCCGGGTGTTTCTGTTTGACGAACCCCTCTCCAATCTGGACGCTGCCCTTCGTACCAAGATGCGGATTGAGTTTTCCCGATTGCACGATGAACTCAAGACGACAATGGTCTATGTCACGCATGACCAGATCGAGGCCATCACCCTCGCTGACCGCATTGTTGTGTTGTCGCAGGGGCGAATCGAACAGGTCGGTTCACCCTTGGCGCTTTATCATCGTCCGGCAAACCTCTTCGTGGCGGGATTTATCGGGTCGCCGAGGATGAATTTTATCGACGGCGTACTATGTTCGGCTGGTGAATCGAGTGAAATTCAGTTGCAGGGCGGTGAAACCATTCTCGTCAATATCGACACGCGAAGTGCACAGGCCGGGGACAAGATCAAAATCGGCATTCGTCCGGAACATGTCGCGTTGCCCGCCACCCCGTCCAATATTGTCAGTGCAAAGACGACACTGGTTGAACCGATGGGGGACTCCACCCTGGTTTATCTGGACGCGACCGGTGCCGATGAAGGGCTGACGGTGCGGGCCAGTCCTGAATGTCATATCAGCAAAGGCGACCGCATTAACCTGTCGTTTCCGGAGCAACATTGCCATCTGTTCGATCAGGACGGCAAATCTTTTCAGCGTACGTTGACAACATAAAATGTCTGATCCGCTGGAAAGGATCACCGCTCGTAATCAACGATCACGCGAGCGGGCGCACTGCGTACATGAATCTCGCCGGCCGTGCGTTGAATCGCCTTGCCGTTCAGAAAAATGCGTTGGCGCGTGCTCACAGGATCCAATGGCGGGAGCGCAATGATCCAGCCACCGGGTGGCTTGCCAGACTTTCCACCGATGTCAAAGACGATTCGCTTTCCGTGCCGGGCAACTTCATATGCGAGTAATCCATACGGGGTACGGAGATTCCTGACTGCCACGCGCCCGGCGTCAAGCCAATCAGACGTGATGCCTGCCCCCAGTACCATCGCCTGATCGGACTGACGTTCATACGCAAATAGATCCAGCGCCGAGCGTATATAGTCGGAAGAAATCCAGCCATGTGGGATATCACCAACGAATCGGGGCTTGCGTTTTTCGCGTCCGACCACTTCAGCCCATTGATTCCATTCGAGTGGCTGTCTGTCGTTGAGGAAATAGTCGAGCAATTCATGTGCGCGCTCACGCCATCCCAGACGTATGAACGAGCCAACGGTACGCAGTTCGTAGGGGGTGTAATCGTCCCAGCGTCGCCGCCCGTCTCGACGGTCCGAGAATTCCTTCCAGTAGCGCTCAAACGTCCCCAGCAGCAGATCTTGGGGCAGGCTGCCTTGCTCGTCCCCGGGCGCCAGCGCAATGGTGGTTGACGTGGCATCGAAATCACCCAGTTCCGCCGCCCCGGCGATGTAATTCACCCGATGTGAACGCGCGGTTTCGCGTATCGACGCGATCAACTCGGCACGGAACTCGTCGCGCTGCATCGCCCATTGCGTTGCCGCTCCGCTACGGCCCAGCACGGTCGCCATTTCGACCGCAGACTTGTAACCGATGAGCGCCCAGAAATCGTCCCAATAGGAATGCATCGGCTTTGCGGAATAGCCCTCATGGCTGATCGACTCTGGCAATAGTCCGTACAAAGCTTTGCGCGAGGGCAGCAGATTTTCAGGTCGTCGTTCAGATTGGCGCAGTACTTCAATATGGCGTATCGCCGCCTCAAGGTGCGGCCACATTTCCTCAAGCAGTTGGCGATCACGTGTATAGCGAAATGTCTCGGCGATGAGAAATATCAATTGGCCGTGGCTGTCGTTTTCGGTCACCGGGTCTGCACCGCGTTGATCGACGCAGCAGGGCACCTTGCCGCTGGCAAACTGGTAGGGCGCATACCAGCGTAAATAGTCGTGGGCAGTGCGACTTTGCCCCAGTCGTAGAAGGCCCTCCGCCATCATTGCGCCATCGCGAATCCATGACCGCGCATAGGATCTGGTGCCGGGGCGCAGCATTGCGCCGTCGCGAAGAATCAGCATGTGCGCGAGGGAGGATCGCAGGGTGTCGACAACGCGTTGCGCAGATGCGGGCACCCTGAGCGAGAACTGATTCAGCTTGCTTCGCCACTCTGCCGCCGTGCGAGCCTGTCGTGCAGCTAGCCACTGATAAGTTTTTTTCCCTGGTAAGGCTTGCAAATCCGCCCGCCCATCGAGGCTGGTGGTCCATGCGTATATCTGCGTTGCGCGCGGTTGCAGCGCAACGCGATACTTGACGACGCCGGAAGCCAACCCGACCGGATCGTGAAGGGTTGTTGCAGGGGCGGCACCTGGCGCCAGCAGTGAATCTAACGCCGAGCCGCCGTCGAACGTGGAGAAACTGACATGCGAAGGTCTGGAAAGCCACACAATTTCGTGTTTGCTGTTTATCGACATTCGCTGGGCCTTTGCGTCCCAGTTCAATTTCCGAATGGGACTAACGCCGCCCGGCGTATTCAGAAATTGTGCGGGCGGGTTGACCTGGAATGGCCGCGCCGCGAGAACAAGCTCCAGATGAAGCGTGTGCGGGGTGAGATTGCGTAATTGGTATTTCGCGGCGAGTTGCGAGTGTCCGGGAACCCCGCTTGCAAAGGTCGTGATTTGCAATTCCCAATGGGCACTTTTCCAGGTGACAACCGGAATAGGCAGGTACCCTTCGACAAGCGATTGCCGAACCTCCACATCGGCCCACGAAACGATCTGCCGATGCGTACCTTCTCCTTCGATCACCAACGGTTCGATCGACACGCCACCCGGAGCCAGTTCAATGGCACCATCTTCTCCCATCAGAGCACTTGTACGGCCGCCGTCAATGCCAACCACTGTCCAGTACGCTTGCTCACCTGAAAAACTGCGGGGGTATTGGCCGCGCGCCGCCTCGCTGGCAATGGCTTCGAAAAAATCGTTCTGCGTTTTTCCGAACGCAATATCCTTCAGTTCCACCTCCGACAATGCATAGAATTTTCCAGGGCCATCGCGTAAGTTGAGTCGCACGAACCGGGCCTCAGATTCCGGCAGCATCAGCGGATCCATCCCGCCATTGCCGCCAGCCACTTCACGCACGGTGCGCCACTGGTTTCCATCGTCCGAGAGCGCGATGTCGTAGCGGGATGCGTACTGTCCATCGGCCCAGCGCAGGATCAGTCCACCAAATTCACGTGTCATTCCCAAATCAATGGTCAGTGCCTGCGCGTCTGCGGCCTGATGTCTGCACCGCCAACTGGTCGAGCGGGAACCATCCATCGCCAGTGCGGCAGGAAAGCCTGGCTCGGATGATGTCGCCTCAAGCCTGGGTGTGGGGAACGCGATGGGATCCGGCGGAAGTTCGCGGATCGTGAGTTCATCAAAATAAACTGATCCCCGGCCGCCGCCGCGCCCGGCGCTGATGACAAACTCGATGCGTTCGGACGCCTTCAGTGTCTTGTCCTGGATCGGCCCCCAGGCGAATGCGATATGGCGTTTTTTGATGCGGATCTGTTGCCACTGGCGCGGAAATTCAAAGTTGGGGCGGTTGTCCCACCACACATTGTCGCCACTGCCATCGACCAATTTGAATTCGAGATTGTTGACCGGCGCGTCTGCACGCACATAAAACGAAATTTCGTAATTTTCGGGAAGGATCAGCGGCAATTTGCGGCGGATATAGGCATAGCCCGATGCGCCATTGAAATCAAAATCGAGGCGCATCGCCTGTCCCGTGACGCCTTCAACAGCATGCGATGAGGCGCTCACACTATCGGACGCCATTGCCTGCCAGAGGGAAATATCTTCAAATCCGTCGAGCAGCTTTGCTTCGCCGTGAGATGGAGAATCGGCAGCGAATGCGGCAAGCGACAACGACAATGCGAGCGACCAAATGCCCGATGTCATCCTGATCAATTTTTTCATCAAGAGAAACGCTTAACAGCAAACGCTAGCACTGGCGCACCTTGCGAGCAATTTCTGCCCGAAGAGGTCCGCCAATGCTGGAGTTTTGCCAATTCGCAAGTCGATTGCCGACTTGTTCAATGCCCGCTGCGAAGTCCACTGCTCATCCTGTTCATCCTCGTTACCCTTTCACACTGCCGAGCAGAAGCCCCTGAATATATTGACGCTGTAAAGCAACGAACAACAGCAGCACCGGCAACACCGTCAGCACCGAGCCCGCCATCATCATTTCGTTATCCTGCACATGCTCACGTGAAAGCGATGCGAGGGCGATTGGCAAGGTGTAGAACTCCTGGTCGGTCAGAACGATCAGCGGCCACATGAAATCATTCCACGTTCCCAGAAAAGTGAAAATAGCCAGCGTGACGATAATTGGTTTGAGCGCGGGCAGCACGATCACGCCGAAGATGCGAAATTCACTTGCGCCATCCATGCGCGCTGCTTCGAGTAGCTCATCCGGAATGCTCAGTGCATATTGCCGCACCAGGAATATCCCGAAGATTCCCGCCATGGCTGGGACGATGACACCGCCGTAGGTATTCACCAACCCCAGATTTTTAAGGAGCAGAAACAGCGGCATCATCGCCACTTGCGAGGGAATCACCAGTGCCCCAAGAAGAAAGCGGAATATCCGGTCCCTTCCGGCAAATTTAAGTTTGGCAAACGCATAGCCTGCTGATACGTTGAAGCAAAGCGATAACATCGTCGCAACGGTGGCGACAAATATACTGTTGGCGAGATAGCGCCCAATACCGGCTTGCGAAAAAAGCGTTATGTAATTGGCCCACGTTGGCTGGCTGGGCCAAAGCGGTGGCGGAAATGTACTGGATTCCCCCGGTGTCATGAACGATACGGACACCATCCAGAACAGCGGGATCAAGGTAAGCAGGGAGACCGCAAGCAACAGTGTATTGATGACCCAGGTCCAGGAACGCTTCGTCATGCCTGCCCCCATCTGCGCGCAACTTGCAGTTGTAACAGCGTAATCGCAAACATCAGCACGAACAGTACGAATGCCACGGCGGATGCGGTGCCGAGGTTCCACCATTTGAACCCTTCTTCGTACATGAAATAGAGCACGCTCACAGTGCTTTGCACGGGACCGCCCTGCGTCATCACGTATGGTTCGGCAAACAACTGGAAGTAGCCTGCCATCGTCAGAATACTCACCATCAGCACGGTCGGCCCGAGCATTGACAGCGTCACATAGCGAAATTGCTGCCAAACCGATGCACCGTCAATGCGCGCCGCCTCGTACAAGTCTTCCGGCACGCTCTGCAAAGCGGCAATGAAGATGATCATGTTGTAGCCGAAGTTTTTCCAGACCGCAAAGATAATGATTGCGGGCATGGACCAACTGGGATCTCCCAGCCAGACAATCGGCGTAAACCCCACGCTGCTGAGCGCGTAATTCACCAGTCCGTATCGGGTATGCAGCAGGTAACGCCAGATCATCGCGACGGCAACGAGCGTTGTTACCACCGGGGCAAACATCGCCGTGCGATGAAACGATTTGAACCGGGCAAGTTTCGAATTGACGAGTAGCGCGGCACCGAGCGACGCGGCAATCGACAGCGGAACACCCAGCACCACGAAGTAAACGGTATTGCCAAGGGCTTGCCAGAACAGCGGCGTTTGCACGAGCTGCAGATAGTTCGCGAACCCGACGAACCGCATGTTTCCAATGTCCGCAAGAGCGTACAGATCGAAATCGGTGAGGCTCAACGCGAACGCCGCTAACACCGGTCCAAAGAAAAATACAACAATGAGCACCAAAGCAGGACCTGCAAAAAACCATGCGGCGCTTTGCGTTTTCATTTGGCGGTCCCGCGATCAAGCATCCAGCGCCGTTTCTCAAGAATTTTATCGGTGCGAGCGTCCAGTTGTTCGACGGCTTGATTGATGTCGATGTCTCCGTGAACGACACGTTCGGTAACCAGGCGCATTTCCGTGGCAATCCGCTCCCATTCTGGCACCTTCGGGGTTGCGCGCGCGCGTTCCAGTTGGGCGCGAAACGCCTTCGCATAAACATCACGGTCAAGATTTTCGTGCTGCCACGTCGCCCGCCGTGGCGGTAGATTGCCGGTCAGCGCATGGAATCGTTCCTGCACGGCAGGTGTGGAAAAATATTCAATCAACTGCCTTGCCTCGGCCTTGTGCCGGGAGGCCCGGAACACGACCAGGCTGGCACCCCCGGCAATCGACGCTCCGGGGCCATCAGGTCCCGGTAACGGCGCGGTCATCCAGATTGATTGTTGATCGGTGGGCAGGCGGCGCTTGAATTCGCCGATATTCCACGGCCCCGAAATGTAAAACGAAAAATAGCCGCGCGCAAACTCCGCCCAGACATTCGAAATCTCACTGTTGGTCATGGGCGGTGCCCATTTCTGCCTGAACGTGTCGCGGTAGTAGGAAAGCGTGCGACGAAAACCGGCGCTGCGAAAATTTCCCCAGCGACCGCCATCGCGTAACAGTGGTTCGTCCTGCTGCAACGCCAATGCCAGCAACGGCTCGAATTCGTTCAATGGCAGCAGCACCGAATAGCGATCCTTGCCCACAATCGATTTGATCGCGGCATGCATACGTGACCACTCGTCCCATGTTTTTGGCGGCTCCG
>JBKJMK010000246.1:0-3389 GCA_046596005.1 Usitatibacteraceae bacterium
GCGTAGCGTGTAACACTACGCTTTACAAACATCCTGCGTTGACTAATCGATCCGAATCGGTGGCAATTGCCAATGCGGTTACTTGCGCAGCGGCGCAGAACGCCATTTGGCGGACGTTTCGGAGAGTTTTCGCCTGATACACCGCGCCAAAGCTGGACTTTAGCATTTCAATCACAGCCGCCCTTCAGGGTTACGATATCGTATGCAATCCATCAACCCCGCCCTCGAAGCCGACTACAACAACCGCGCCCTTGTCCCCGAACACCCCGCCATTTTCGAACGCTGGCGGCGTGTTTCGGCAAACATCCGCGCGTCCACACCCTGCACGCTCGATTTGGCATACGGCGACCAACCACGCCACAAACTCGATCTATTCCATGCGACAAATCCGCGCGGCACGGTCGTCTTCATCCACGGCGGTTACTGGCGCTCGCTCGATAAATCCGATTTTTCATTTCTGGCAAAACCATTTGTTGATGCCGGATTGAGTGTCGCCGCGATCAACTATCGCCTCTGCCCTACTGTGCCGTTAAGCGCTGTGGTGGAAGATTGTCGGCAAGCACTCGCGTGGATCATCGCCAACGGTGGCACCCACAGTCTTCCCGTGGATCGCATCGCACTGACGGGCCACTCTGCAGGGGGACATCTGGTCGCGATGCTGTACGCCACCGATTGGCAACAGCGGCAATGCGATTGCGAGTGCATCATCGGCGGCATGGCGCTGAGTGGGGTCTACGATCTGGCGCCGTTGCTGGCGTGTTCGATGAACGCCGATTTAAAGCTCGATGATCAATTGGCGCAAGCTGACTCACCGATCCATCTTGTGCCGACCTTAACGGTACCGCTACACCTCGCCATCGGTGCCGAAGAGAGTCGCGCCTTCCAAACCCAATCTCGCCAGCTTGCCGCAGCGTGGCCAAATATTTGCGAAACGCCCGAAGAAGTGGAAAGCGCAAATCATTTCACGGTAGTCGATTTTTTTGCGCAACCGGTGCATCCAACATTCCTGCGCGTGCTACGGTTGTTTGACTAGGAAAGTCCGTTGGCGCGGCCAATGTGCATTTGCCGCCGCCAAACCCGCCGTTCGCCGCTTTCAGCAGGAGTCCCCGATGGTTCATCGCCTATAATTGTGCTCACAAATCAGCGGCCTTAATTCAGGGAAACACGTGTCCACGACCGACCTCTCCAAACTCACCATTTCACGCGACCAAAAAGCATTTTCCGGCAAAAAAACAGGCCGCAAAAAGTGGTGGATTATTGCCACAATCATTGTCGTCATTGGCGGTGCAGCGGTCGCGCTGCGCGGCGGCAGCGGCACGCAGCAGGTGGAGAGCGGCATTGTCGCCAGCGCCTATCCTTCCCAGTCCATCACGGCGCTGAACGCGACCGGGCGGGTCTCTGCACAACGCAAGGCGGCAGTCTCGACCAAGGCGACCGGGCGCCTGGAATTTTTAGGCGTGCAGGAAGGTTCCGTGGTGAAAGCCGGTGAGATTCTGGCGCGCATCGAGAACCGTGACGTCTCGGCAACACTGGACCAGGCGCAGGCGGCACTGCGCGCGGCCAGGGCCAACGTGGAGCAGGGGATGGCGGAATTACGTGATGCCGAATCCAACCTGAAGCGCTCCGAAGACCTCGCCAACAAGAATTTCATCTCCTCGGCCTCGCTCGATACTGCCAAAGCACGCTTCGACAAGGCCCGGGCTGCAGTGGCTTCGCTCAATGGTGCCATCGGTGTTGCCCAGGCAAACGTGCGCGCAACAAGTGTCGCGGTTGAGCAAACCCTGATCCGCGCCCCTTTTGACGGCGTGGTGCTGACCAAGAACGCCAACGTCGGCGACATCATCACGCCGTTTTCTTCGGCTGCCGATTCCAAGGGCGCGGTGGTCAATATGGCGGATATGTCGACGCTGGAGGTCGAGGCCGATGTCTCTGAGATTTCATTGAGTAAAATCACCGTTGCGCAGCCGGTCGAGATTCAGCTTGATGCCTTTCCTGATTTGCGATTGCTCGGCAAGGTGAGCCGCATCGTGCCGACGGTGGATCGCTCCAAAGCGACGGTGCTGGTCAAGGTGGAATTCGTCGAGAAGGACAAGCGGATCCTGCCGGACATGAGCGCCAAAGTGTCGTTTCTGTCGCGTGAGCTCAAGGCCGACGAGCGTAAGTCCGTTATCGCCGTGCAACCGACTGCGGTCGTCAAGCGCGATGGCAAGGATGTGCTCTTCATGATCGATAACAACGCCGCCAGGCAGATCACGGTGACCGTCGGCAACAAAATCGGTGACCTGGTGCAGGTCAGCGGGGTGAAGCCCGGCGACAAGGTCGTGTTGACGCCTTCCGAGAAAGTGAAGGATGGCACGACGGTCGCCATCCTGAAAAAGTAACTCCCATGGTTGAAACGTCGAACATCCTGGTGGAAATCCGGGATCTGGCCAAGGGCTACACGCGTGGCGGTCAAATCGTGCCGGTGCTGGAAGGCATCACGCTCAATATTGCGCGTGGCGATTTCATTGCCTTGATGGGCCCATCCGGCTCAGGCAAGTCCACGCTCCTCAACCTGATTGCCGGTATCGACAAACCCGACTCAGGCGTGCTGCGCGTTGACGGTGAGGACATCACCGCGCTTTCGGAAGGTGATCTCGCCGACTGGCGTGCTGCCAACATCGGCTTCATTTTCCAGTTCTACAACCTGATGCCGGTGCTGACCGCGTTCGAAAATGTCGAGTTGCCCCTGCTGCTGACGAATCTGTCAAAGTCGGACCGCCGTGGCCGAGTCGAAATGACGCTGTCGCTGGTGGGATTGTCGGACCGCATGGAGCATTACCCGAATGAGCTTTCCGGTGGCCAGCAGCAGCGTGTTGCGATCGCCCGGGCGATTGTCACCGATCCGACCATCCTGGTGTGTGATGAACCGACCGGCGATCTCGACAAGCAATCGGCCAGCGATGTGCTGAGAATGTTGAAGCAGCTGAATGAAGAAATGGGCAAGACCATCATCATGGTCACGCACGATGCACATGCTGCCGAAGCGGCGAGGCATATTGTGCACCTTGAAAAAGGTGAACTCATCGATGACGCGGTGACGGCTTGATGATGGACATCAGGCGTAGACCGCATGCCGCGCAGCGAAATGCGCGGCCGCCGTTGATGGTTCAGAAGTTCCCGGAATACACTGCGCTGCTTCCGGGCTACACAAAACCGTGCCCTGCGA
Source organism: Usitatibacteraceae bacterium (assembly GCA_046596005.1). Taxonomy (GTDB): domain Bacteria; phylum Pseudomonadota; class Gammaproteobacteria; order Burkholderiales; family Usitatibacteraceae; genus UKL13-2. Next base: position 3,209 of record JBKJMK010000246.1, read on the forward strand.
TGGCGTGAATCCCGATGGGGGCTTCCGCCGCCACGTGAGCGAATAGACAAAAATGTATTTTCTTAAACTCATTTTCAAAAATGTCTTCCGCGCCAAGCTGCGCACCAGCCTGACGATCATTGGCTTGGTCATTGCCATCCTTGCGTTTGGCTTGTTGCAGACGGTCGTCGATGCCTGGTTC
>JBKJMK010000274.1:0-5500 GCA_046596005.1 Usitatibacteraceae bacterium
GGGCACCAAGAAAAATTGCACCGATTGACAGCGCGCCAAACAAACGGGCGATAGCGAGCAGCAGTTACCGATTCTGCTCGCTATCGCCGGTTTGTTTGGCGCGCTGTCAATCGGTGCAATTTTTCTTGACGCCCGTAGCCGTAGCGACATTTCCACATTCACTAACATTACATCACAGCTCCAATACCATACTCAGCGATTGGCGAAATCGGCTGGGCTTGCTGCCCGGGGAGACTTGGCGTCATTTCCGCAGCTACAGGATAGTCGGGACGAGTTTCAGCGCTACCTTGAAGTTCTCAACAATGGCGGCGAGGCTTTCAACACGACCGCACCTAGCGCCCGCGTCAGCGAAGAGCTCACGTCCCGGTTGGCCGAGCTGTCCAAGCGCTTTTTAGATAGCTCGAATGCGGCGACCTCCATCCTGGCAGCGAAAAACGACCTATCCGAACTGTCGCGTAATATCGCGCAAGTACGTGCCGGTTCCGAAGAACTCGCCGAGCTTTCCCAGGACCTGACTGGCCTTATGCAGCAATCAGGTGCACCGCCGGTACAAGTGCTCAAGGTAAACCGCCTGACATTTTTATCTGAGCGTCTCGGTCGTGGATCTGCTGAGATCCTCGGTGGAGAAATCATCGACCCCACCGTACCGTTCCTGATGGGTAAAGACACCAATGATTTTCGCGAGCTAATTAAAGCGCTTGAGTCTGGGTCAGATGCGCTCGGCATCAGCGCCTTGCGTGATGGCGACGCGAAGGCCAAAGTCGCCAAGTTGCGCGAGTCATTCAATAAATTTGAAGAAAACATAAAACCTATTTTGGGGAGCGTTCAAAAACTGGTCTCGGCGCGGCAGTCGGGTCGCGCGCTGCAGCAGGGTTCGGAGCAGCTTCTCGGTACGGTTGAACAGTTACAAGCCGCTCTTGCGGCTGAAAAACAAAGTATTCTTCTCATACTGGCATTCGTGTTTGGTGCGCTGGCACTAGTTTTTCTTGGACTGATCGCCACACTATTTTTGTCAGATGCTCGCAAGCGTGCGGCAGAATCGGAGTCCGAAAACAAACGCAATCAAGAAGCCATCTTACGGCTGCTGAACGAAATGGGAGACTTAGCCGACGGCGACCTGACGATTCGTGCAAAAGTAACCGAGGACATCACGGGTGCCATTGCGGACTCAATGAATTACACGATTGACGAGTTGCGTACATTGGTAACGGGCGTAAACAATGCCTCAACTTCCGTGTCTGCAAAGTCCCAACAAGCGCAGGCTGTTTCCGTACAACTGCTCGACGCAGCGGAAAAACAATCGAAAGAAATTCAGGAAACAACCCAGCAAGTGCTGGGTGTAGCCCAAACACTTGCCACGGTGTCTTCAAGCGCCGAGGAGTCCTCACAGGTTGCGATGCGTTCGCTAGCCGCGTCCGACAAGGGACGACTCGCCGTACAGAACTCGATATCGGGCATGAACGACATCCGCGAACAAATTCAGGAAACCTCAAAGCGCATCAAGCGGCTCGGTGAGAGTTCCCAGGAAATTGGTGAAATCGTGGAATTGATTTCCGACATTACTGAACAGACCAACGTGCTTGCACTCAATGCAGCCATTCAGGCTGCGTCGGCTGGTGAGGCAGGACGTGGCTTCTCGGTAGTTGCCGAGGAGGTGCAGCGATTGGCTGAACGCTCTGGCGAGGCAACCAAGCAAATCGGTGCAATTGTGAAAACTATTCAGGCAGACACACAAGATGCCGTGGCCGCTATGGAAAAATCGACAACGGGTGTGGTCGAGGGAGCAAAACTCTCCGACGCGGCGGGTCAAGCGTTGAGCGAGATTGACACTGTTACAAAAAACTTGGCAAACCTCATTCAGCGAATCTCTGCGGACACGCAGGCGCAAGCGACGTTGGCCAATAAAGTTGCGCGCAATATGCAGGAAATCCTCGAGATCAACCGGCAAACCACCTCCGGTACGCAGCAGACTGCCACATCGATTAAAGAGTTGGCCGATGTAGCGTCAGATCTCAAGGCCTCCGTTTCCGGATTCAAACTGTAGCAACCCTCCATACGTATCAACTTATATCCTGTCCACAATAAATGGCCCCGAATCCAAAACCTGTATTCGACGTCGGCCCGCTTTCGTGGGTGAAGGCGGAGATCGAACATTCGCTCACTGAAACGCGTACGCATCTTGAGGCGCTGACAGCTAATCCCGGTGATGCGAAGGCGGCTAAGTATGCAGCCACACACCTGCACCAGGTGACAGGGGCGTTGACGATGGTCGGCTTGGGAGCCGCCACAAGATTTAATGAAGAAATCGAAAAGCTTGTTGGAAGCCTGGAAATCGACCCCAACGCCCGCGCGCAAGCGCCACAGCGCATCGCCACCGCCCTGACGGCAACGGCAAGCCTGTCAGCTTACCTCGACAGTTTAATGGCGGGTGAGCCTGACCGCCCAATGCTCCTCGCTCGCGCCTATCTTGAGGTTAATAAAGCGCGTGGTGCAACTGATGCCTCCGAAACCGATCTGTTTTCGCCGGACTTGTCGCTCGCAGTCGTGATGCCCGACAATACGGTCGCGTTGCCAAAGCCCGAGATGCTTGCTGACGCAATCAAGCAGCGACGCGCCATGTATCAGGCAGGACTTCTCAAGCTGTTACGCGACAAAGACATGATCGGCGGTGCTCGCGAGATGCGCAATGCAACGTTGGCTATTGAAGCGCTACAAGTGACATCGCCGACGGTATCATTCTGGTACGCTGCGGGAGGATTTTTTGATGCTGTCGCAAGCAACCCTGCCGAGGCAGGCACGCTCGCCGTGCAGCTGTTTGGCAAGATTGACCAGCAAATCAAATTGCTGATCGAGGGCGTACAAAAAATTCCTGAAAAATTATTCCGCGATATTCTGCTGGTCATCGGCAGATCCAAAGCGAGCACAGAGCGATTGAAAAAAATCCGCGAGTTGTATCGTCTGGATGAACTTCTCGCGATCCCGGTTGTATCCGGCGTACTTGGCGCAGACGACCAACAGAAAGCAGTGATTCGTCGCCTGCGCGATCAAGTTCAGGAGCAAAAGGAGAACTGGCTGAAATTTGCAAGTGGAAACCGCGCCGCCCTCGAACAGTTCGTTTCGCAAAGTGCGCCGTTTTACAACACGGCGCAACAACAGCCAAATAAGGAACTGACGCAAGTCATACAAATCATTGGTGCTGTCGGGGTGCACCTGCGCAAAGTGCAGGTGCCTGCCAGCGAGGTGCAGGCGCTGGAAATGGCGACAGCGTTGTTATTTCTGGAATCGTCGCTGGAAAATTATTTCCGGCAATCCTCGAGCCTTGGTGCGCAAGCCAACAACATCATCGCACGTCTGAAAGGTGCGATGACGGGGGCTGCGCTGCCCTCAACCGAGGCCAACACCTCCGCACAAATGGACGACATGTCCAGAGTGGCCCAGGAACGCATGCTGATGTTCCAAGTGGGCCAAGAAGTACAGGTGAATCTCGCTACGATCGAAGGCGCGCTTGATGTTTTCTTCCGTGACTCAACGAAAACAGCCGAGCTAAACACGCTTGGGCCGCTGTTTTCACAGGTGCAAGGTGCACTGACGATGTTGGAGCTCAGTGAGGCCGCTGCACTCAATCAACTCCTGAGAGAGCGCGTCGGACAATTTGCCTCCGGCACGATTACAAGCGTCGGGGATGACGCCGAGGCGGTGGCAGAAGGCGTCTCCGCGATGGGACTGTATGTTGCTGCGTTGCAGCGGGGCACCTCGCAGCCGCGCGAAGCGTTACTGCCCGCGTTAGTTCGGTTTGGGCTCGCCAAAAAGCCGATAGAACCAGACCGCAGTTTGATTAAGTCGCCGGTGTCAGATGCGGATGTTGATGTCGCGAAACAAAAAGTGCAGGAACGTTATGAGGACTGGAAGCAGCAGCCAGAGCGGACTTCCTCGCGGGACCAATTGCGCGAAGCGGTCAAAGAACTGAAGCAGGACGCGACATTGATTGCCGATAGTGCTTCGGCCAGACAAAGCGAAGAAATGTTGAAGGCGATTGACCTGACCTTCGACCCGAACAAATCGGGCATTATCGCAGCGCTGGCCGAAATTGCTCCCGACAAGCCAACCCAGGCACCCGCAGCGCAATTAGTCCAGTTGATCGACGCGACAGCTACGGAAGTTGACTCGGAACTGCTTGAAATTTTCCTTGAGGAAGCAGACGAAGTGGTCGCAACTATCCGCGAACACCATGGCTTGTTGCGCAACAATCCTCACGATGACGAGGCGCTCATAACAATACGGCGTGGTTATCACACGCTTAAGGGTTCAGGTCGAATGGTTGGTCTAAACGATCTGGGCGACGTCGCGTGGAATTGCGAACAGGTTTTCAACAAGTGGTTAAAGGATGAGAAACCCGCGACGGTGGCATTGCTCGGGTTTGTGGAATACACATCGAATGCATTCTCGGCGTGGGTTCTGGCACTGAAAGCATCAAGCACGGCGCTTGTCGATGGCGCACAAATCGCCCACATGGCAGAAATGCTGAAGAACGGCGAAGAACCAGCGATAGTGCCAGTGGTAGCACCCGTGATCGAAACGACGGTGCTAATCGACACCACAGAAACCGCACCGCTTGAACCGGTCGAAGCCTTGGTTGCTGATGAATTGCCAGCACTATCGTTTGCGTACGCGCCGCCGACCGATAACACCCTGTCGACGGAACCGCAGCCCGACATCGAGACGCTGACAATCGACGTTGATAAAATGGCCGGGCCAATTACCGCGACGCCGACGATAGCGGAGCAAACCGGTTTAGTTTCCGAGCCCTTGCCTGTGCTTGAAGAAGTCGATCACGCACCTGAAACTCCCCCTGAACCACCAGATGTGCAAGTCGGCACTGTCGTGCTTCCGCACGCACTTTTTAATATTTATCTCGGCGAAGCGGAGCAGCACATCGCCATGCTGGACAATGAGATGGCGGCGCTCGAAGCCAAACCAATGCAGCCGGTCTCGCATGATTTCATGCGCGCTGCCCATACACTAAACAGTTCATCGCGCACCACCAATTTCGACATGATTGCCGACGTCGCCGCGTCGCTGGAAAAGTGGTCTCACGATGCAATCGAATTCACACCAGCGCTGGATTCTCATCGCTTGAGCGTGATGCGACAGGCAGTCGACGTACTTAGCAGTATGGTGATGGGACTGCACACCCACGAACTACCCACCGCGCGTGATGACGTGGTACTTGAACTGGTCGGCCTTCGTGAGACATTGAAACTCGCCAAGCGCGCCGAGAGCACCTATATCAATGCACCGAAATCGCCCGCAATCGCCGACACATCCCCTTTCGAACTGGCGTCAACATCAAGCGTTCCGGCAGAAGTGGCTGCATCAGAGTCCACGCCACTCTTGATCGAACCTGCCGACGCGACACTCGCTTCAACAGCATTCGATCCGGCGGCTTTGTTTGACGTAGCTGAAGTGCAAACCGCAGCTGCTATCGGTTTCACCCCTGCAT
>JBKJMK010000301.1:0-18241 GCA_046596005.1 Usitatibacteraceae bacterium
ATTATCACGAAACGATGGCCTTCGTAAACGCATCCGCCTGGGTCTCGCACCGCGAGGATCACCACCCCGACATGAGTGTGCATTACAACAAATGCGTGGTGGCGTATTCCACCCATGACGCCGGCGGCATTACACTTAACGATTTCATTTGTGCCGCAAAGCTTGACGCTTTGCAAAGCCTCTGATGCGGGCTCTCGTCACCGGCGACTTTGGTCGCGAGTATCTGGCGGAAGGCGAGGACGGCAAGCCACTCGTGTGTACCCGCAAGGGCAAGAAACAGGATGTCGCCTGCGGTGATTTCGTTGAAGTCAGCATATCGAGCCCGGGGCACGCGCGCATCGATGAAATCCATCCGCGCCGAAACGTATTGTTTCGCAAAGACGCCTGGCGGGAAAAAACACTCGCGGCCAATATCGATCAGGCGGTCATCATCCTCGCGCCACGACCAAGTTTCTCGGAAATGTTCTTGAATCTGTGTCTGGTTGCCTGTGAAGCGGCGGGGATCAAGCCATTCATCATGCTCAATAAAAAAGACCTGCCGGAGTTTGAGGCGGCGAAGAAAAGCCTCGCCTATTTTGAGACGATTGGTTATCCCGTCATGCCGATGTCTGCAAAATTTGATGTGGAGCCGCTGCGGCCTTATCTGGATGGCAAGACCACGCTGCTGGTCGGGCAATCGGGCATGGGGAAGTCGCGTACCGTCAACAATCTGGTGATGCGCGATGTTGCCAAGGAAGCCGAATTTTCAGAAGCGCTCGATTCCGGCAAACACACCACGACTTACACCCGTCTGTATCGGCTCGACGAGAAAACCGCGATCATGGATTCGCCCGGCTTGCAGTCGTTCGGCCTGATGCATTTACCCGATGAAGATATCGCCTACGCCATGCCGGATTTTCGGCAGTTCATTGGCACTTGCAAGTTCAATGATTGCGCGCATCTCGATGAGCCGGGCTGCAAGGTCATCGCGGCCGGCGAGCAGGGAAAAATTAATGCCTCGCGACTGACTTTCTACCAGGTACTGGTCGAACAGCAACGGGAATTGCGCGTCGCACACCCGGAATGGAAAAAATATGGAAAGTGAAAAATGTTAAAAGGCCTGCGAACCATTATTTATCCAGCACCTGATCTCGCCAGGGCGACCGAATGGTATTCCCGCGCCGTCGGCCACGCGCCTTATTTTAATGAGCCCTTTTACGTGGGCTTTAATGTCGGCGGATTTGAGCTAGGCCTGCTGCCGCCGGGCGATGAGGATGCCGGCGACGGTCCGACCACTTACTGGGGTGTTGATGATATCCACGCTGAACATGCCCGCATCCTTGCGCTCGGTGCCACGCCGAAAAGCGCAATCAACGACGTCGGCGACGGCATTTTGGTTGCCACCGTTGTGGATCCATTTGGCAATGTTGTCGGCCTGATTCAAAACCCGCACTTCAAAATTGACGGTACCGGTTAAGCCGCGCCCGATTTCCGTATTGGCTGATTTCCTGCATCGGGCTGGACGGCAGTGCGGTTCACCGACCCTGCAAATGTGGGTGCGCGTCGATGCATTGTTGCCTGCTCGAATGCGTACGCCAGACGAATCAGCGTTGGCTCGCTCCACGCAGCACCAACAAAAGAGATGCCGCATGGCAAGCCGAACACATTACCTGCTGGTACCGTCACGTGCGGATACCCTGCCACCGCGGCGGGCGACGTAAAACTGCTGCCACTCGCATCGCCGTTAATGAAATCAGTCAGCCAGGCGGGGCCGCCGGTCGGTGCGACGAGCGCGTCGAGCTTGTGCTCCTTGATCACCTTATCGATCCCCTCGGCGCGCGAATAGAGGTGGTTATTGGCAAGCGCGTCCAGATATTCTTTGCTGTCGAGACCGCCTTTCGCTTCTGCGAGCAGAAAATGTTCCTGCCCAAAAAATGGCATTTCACGGGACCGGTTCTTCTCATTGAAGTCAATGATGTCTTTCAGCGTTTTGATGTTTGAGCCAGGCGCGAATTCAGCAAGATAGGCCGCCATATCAGCCTTTAATTCGTAGAGCAACACCTCGTATTCTGTCGCGTCATACTTGCTCGTTTTTGCCAGCTCCACCGGATCAACCAGAATTGCGCCACGGGCCTTGAGCACTTTTAACGCTTCCTCCACGACTGCGGACGCGAGATCATTGGTGCCGCCGAAATTACCACGCACCACGCCAATGCGGGCGCCTTTGAGACCATTAACATCGAGAAATTTTGTGTAATCCTGCTGCTTGTTTTTCGCATCGAGCGTAGCCGCGTCGCGTTTGTCTGCGCCTGCCATCGCGGTGAGCAACACCGCCGCATCGGCAACGGTGCGCGCCATCGGGCCCGCAGTATCCTGCGAATGTGCGATGGGAATGATGCCATTACGGCTGATCAACCCAAGGGTCGGCTTGATGCCCACCAAGCCGCCAACGTTTGCCGGTGACGTAATGGAGCCGTCTGTTTCGGTGCCAACCGCGATTGCCGCCAGACTGGCAGCAATGGCCGCGCCAGCGCCGGAGCTGGAGCCACTGGTGTTGCGATCCAATGCGTAAGGATTCTTCGTCAGGCCACCACGCGCGCTCCAGCCGGAAGTCGAACGCGTCGAGCGCATGTTGGCCCATTCGCTCAGATTCGTCTTGCCGAGTATTACCGCGCCGGCTTCGCGAAGTTTGGTGACCAGAAATGCGTCGCGCGGCGGCTTCACGCCCATTAGCGCCCACGAGCCGGCCGTGGTCTGCATCTTGTCTGCAGTCGCGATATTGTCTTTCAGCAGGATTGGAATACCGTGTAGGGGTCCGCGTGGTCCTTTGGCTTTCCGTTCCAGGTCGAGCGCTTTGGCAATTGACAGCGCATCGGGATTCAGCTCGATGATCGAATTGATGTTTGGCCCGGCTTTATCAATGGCACGTATCCGCGACAAATAAGCCTTCACCAGTTTCTGCGAAGTTAACTTTCCTGACTGCATCGCCGCCTGCAAATCGGCCACGCTCGCTTCGACGATATTGACGCCTCGTGATTGTGTTGAAGTTGCCGCCATCACATGCCCACTCCCCATCGCGCTAGCCAGTGCACCCATTCGAATGAAGTCCCGACGATTCATTTCTGCAGCTCCCAAACGGTTCAAACCATGAGTATAGCCGCCGCACACGAATCGCAATCCATCTTGACGGCAATGCCCACAGCACCTAATCTCACCACATGATCGAATTCAACCTGTCTCCGTTTGAAGCGCGAGTGCTTGGCGTACTCGCTGAAAAAGCCTCCCTCACGCCCGATGTATACCCGCTCTCGCTGAATGCCGTCGTGAACGCCTGCAACCAGTTAAGCAACCGTGAACCGGTGATGAGCCTCGGCGAGGAAACGGTCGGCACAGCCCTTACGCGCTTGCAACAAAATAATCTCGCGCAGACTTACTATCCGGCGGGTAGCCGCGTCGCAAAATATCAGCATCGCGTGGCTGAAGTGTTTTCACTCGATGATGCCAAACTCTCACTTGTCACATTGCTATTGTTGCGCGGTCCGCAAACATGCGGTGAATTACGCCAACGCACGGCGCGCATGTATCCGTTCGCGTCGGTTGAAAGTGTGGAGCGTTCGCTTGAGAACCTCGCTGTGAGCGAGCCACCACTGACCATGCAACTGCCACGCGCACCGGGCACCAAGGAATCACGCTGGGCACATTTGCTCTCGGGTGCAATGGCGATAGAACGGCAGGAAATTGCAGCGGGAATGAACGTCGGCGGTGCCGTAGTGGAAGGTGCGGGCGATGACCGTGTCTCGCATCTCGAGGCGGAAGTGGCGTCGTTGAGACGCGAAATGACGTGGCTCACGGAGGAACTGGCGAAGTTCAAGAAGCAGTTTGAGTAGGTGGCGTGCGCATACAGAAAACTGGTGAAACTCCAGCATTGACGGCGGTCGCCAGCCAGAAATGCTCTATGAGGCGCTCAGGTGCTCCTGCTTGGAAAAAGCAAATTTCCGGCATGATGACGTGATCAGTCATCATTCAACACCGATCAGACCATGCGCACCATTATTGATTTACCTGAATCGCAACTTGCCGCACTTCGTGAACTTGAGCAGCGCAAACATGTTTCTCGCGCGAACTGATTCGCCAGGCCGTCGCACAGTACGTGATGCACCACGCTGAAACCGACAATGCGTTCGGCGCATGGAGGACACTGAAGCGCCGTCGCGTAGACGGCCTGGTGGTGCAGAAAAAATTGTGCGCCGTATGGGATCGGTGAGTTGCCCGTATGAAGGCGCTATTCGACACCGATATCCTCATCGACTATTTGAACCGGATTACGGCGGCCAAAAAAGAACTTGACCTCTACGAATCGCGCGCCATCAGCATCGTCACATGGATGGAGGTCATGAGCGGGGGCGATCCGGAACTTGGGGATACGACACGCGCGTTTCTTAATCGCTACACCGTGATCCCCATCGGCGAGCCCATTGCCGAGCGCGCTGTCAAGCTTCGCCGCGAGCGTCACTTGAAGTTGCCCGATGCAATTATTCTCGCGACATCACTTGAAACAGGACTGATGCTGGTGACGCGAAATAGCAAGGCCTTTGGTGCCAAGCTACCGGGTATTCGTCATCCATATCGGGTTTGAATGCGCGCCTGGCTCGCCTCACCTGCAGTTCGCGCGCATGAATCAATACGACAGTGAGGACGGCAGTGGCGTAGCTACGTTTGGCTGAAAAAACTGAAAGCTTCCGCCTCTTTCCTGTTTTGCGCTATACATTGCCAGATCCGCTTCCTTCAGCAACTTCTGCGCAGAGCTCCCATCCTGGGGGTACATACTGATGCCGATACTCACCGAGGTGGTGATGCGGTGCTGACCAATGCTGAACTCCTGCAAACTGGCCGATACGATTTTTTCCGCGAGCGTTGCGGCGTCCACATCGCTCGACAGTCCTTCGAGCAATACGATAAATTCATCACCGCCGATGCGCGCCACGACGTCCGTTTCGCGTACCGATGCTTTGATGCGGGCAGAGATCTGACGCAGCAGTTCATCGCCCACATCATGGCCAAAGGTGTCGTTAACTGCTTTGAACTTATCCAGATCAAGAAAAAGCACGGCCAGGATTTCCTTGCGGCGCGCAGCGCGGATGATGGCCTCTTCGGTACGCTCGGCCAGTGAACGGCGATTGAACAACCCCGTGAGCGCGTCCCTTGTCGCCAGTTCGCTGGCGCGCCTCTCCGCTTGCCGGCGTTCAATGATTTCCAGTTGAAGCGCCGCATTGCTTTCCTTCAGATCCTGCACCCGCTGAACGCGCAAATCTTTATTAAGTTCCGAAAGTTCCAGGCTTTTTTCATGCAATTCGAGGTTCTTTTGTACCAGTTGAACGAACACAGACACCTTCGTTTGCAATATCTGCGGAATAATCGGCGTAAAGAGGAAGTCAACCGCCCCCAATTCATAGCCCTTGTGTAGGCGGCTGATGTCGTCGGGGGAATAGGCGGTAATAAAAATGATGGGTACGTTTGCAGCGCGGCGATTGGATCGCATAATCTCCACCGTTTCGAAGCCATCCATTTCCGGCATATTCACATCCAGCAAAATCACTGCGAAATCGTGCTGCAACACTTGGCGCAATGTTTCTTCGCCGGAGGTGGCAGTGACAATCTCGTAGGTGTTGCTATCTGGAGCGCTGTCGAGCACGGTTTGCAGCACCAGCAAACTCGCCGGGTGGTCGTTTACCAGCAAGACCTTGGGCTTACTCATTTGTGGACTCAAGCAGCACTGAGGCGCATTGAGGTATGACGCGGGGAAAGGCAGGTGTTTCGCAACACAAGGTGGGTGAGGAAATCATTTTTCGGGTTGCTCGTGGGAAAACGATCAGCAGGGAAAAGCGTCATTGCAGTTTGCCGATCAGCCCTATCCGCTGATGTCGGCACACCGCGCGTGCTGACGTAGGCCTACAGCTTGCTCCGCTGTAAGCAATCAATCAAGCGGCTCGGGGTGAATCGCGCATAAGCTGAAGTTGCATGGCTGGTAGCATATACGCAAGGAGATGTGGCGCACCTAGCTGGCATCCCTTGCAATACGCGCACATGAGTAAGGCTAGCTGAGCGGAATGGAATTTGCAAAGAAGTCTTCGCCGCGATTTGTTTCCGATGCCTAACCCCCCAGGTTCAGCCGCCACCCTGCCGAAGCGAAGCGCAGGCAGGGGCGTCGGCTGGAACCGTTAGTTGGGCCGCTGACCGATCTCTGTGCACATCATCACTTCTTCATAAAGAGCTCTTTGGTGTGAATGATTGCGCCGCAAGCGCGACATGTGAAGATTGTTGGGTGTAAGTCGCTGACCCCATTCACTCCCAAGAGTGCGTCACCGGGTTCAAGCCCAACCTCATATCTGGCGCGGCTTTACGAGAATTTCGGTCTGATAGGTGCGTGGAATGGCGATCTGCGAAGAATCATTCCAAGAAAAGCACTCACCACAATTTGGGCTCAAACGTAGGAGAAAACCTACCGCACAAGCGGCAATTGGCTGATCGCGGTTGAACAGCGACGGCATCATCATCTCCAATGGATACACCGTCGTATCTGCCCTTCTTGGGGAAACAAATGTACACCGTCGACAATCACCCTTCGCGGAAGTTGCCCTCGCCCAGACTCTCTATCGTACCCAGCGTGTCAGAACAATCGGCAGAGGACCAGGATCGCGATGATGGCATGTACCGCAGTGCGCGCGACTATCCACTCGGCGCTTATGCTTATCTTGACTATGCCGAAGTGGAAGTCAATGCCCACAACGCTAGCAACCATGATGCCGCAGAAGCGCTCGACATGAATTGAAGCTGCAAGCACAGCAAGATTCACCTCAGCATGGCGACCCACTTCTCTGATCGCTATTCCCATCTTGGCGCTGCCGCGCGATCACTCTCTCGCGGCAGCGGAAAAAGCCCCGCCTATTTCAGCGCCTGAAGCCTGTCATAAACATCTTTGGGCCAAGTTGCATCGGGACCATTGTGCAATCTCATGACGGCCTCACGGAAGGGCTTGCGGTCAACCCGCAACACCGTCTTGCCGCGCTTCTCAAACTCGGTGGCGAGCTTGGCTTCGATATCGACTATTTCTTTGGTGCAGCGGTCTGAACTTTCCTTCAGCACCTCATCAAATATTTTCTTGTCGCCATCCGCGAGCTTGCTCCAGGTTGGGCCACCGACGATGATCAGCAGTGCATCGGTAATGTGGCCGGTTAAGGATATGAATTTCTGCACTTCGTAGAACTTCTTCGCATCGATCGTCGGCAGCGGATTTTCCTGCGCATCGACCGTGCCGTTTTGCAAAGCAAGGTAGACCTCGGCAAATGCAATTGGTGTGGGATTGGCACCGACTGCGCGCGGGAACATGGTGTAGAGCGGCGCGTCGGGGACGCGAATTTTGAGCGCTTTCATATCCTCTGGCTTGTTGATCGCCTTGTTCGACGTGGTATGGCGCTCGCCGTAATATGTCACCGCGACCACCTTGTTGCCGCTGTTTTTCTGCGCGTAGCCAGCAGCGAGTTCCTTGAACAGGTCGCTGTTGCGATACGCGTTCCAGTGGCCAAAATCCCGAAACATATAGGGCGCACCGCCAATCGCGAGCGGCCCATAGGTGCGGCCGGCAAATAGTTGCCCGGTATAGATTATGTCCACGGTCCCCAGCGTGAGGCCCTGATTGATATCGGTTTCCTTGCCCAGCGTCGAGGCAGGGAAAACCTCTATGACGTACTTACCATTGGTGCGTTTCTTGATCTCGTCGGCCGCCCACAATGCCGTCTTGTGATACGGCTCGGAGGTCTCATAGACGTGCGCCCACTTTAGCTTCGTTTGTGCCTGCGCGATGCCTGCTGAAAACATGGCCAGCAGTGCGGTTGCCATTAACAGTTTCACGATTGGTTTGGTGCCGAATTTCATTATCCCCTCCGGTAATTGCGTTGTTGTGGGTCTGTTCAAGCGTATTACTTCTGTATGCACTGCCTAAATTGCCGCTTCATCTACATCGTCGCGCCCAGAATCCAGGGCGCAAATTCATCCTGTCCGTAACCGAGTTCCTCGCTCTTCGATTTTCGTCCTGACGCGGTTTCCAGCACGCGCTGGAAAATACGTTCACCCACCTCCTGCACGCTCGCGCGACCGTCGAGAATGTCGCCGCAGTTGATGTCCATATCATCAGTCTGGCGCAGGTATAGCGGCGTATTGGTAGCAAGTTTGAGCGAGGGCGAAGGCTTACAGCCGTACGCGGAACCGCGGCCCGTGGTGAAACAAATCAGGTTGGCACCGCCTGCGACCTGTCCGGTAGCGGAAACTGGATCGTAGCCCGGCGTGTCCATAAAAACGAAGCCGTGCGCAGTCACCGGCTCGGCGTATTCGTAGACGTCGATGAGGTTGGTGGTACCGCCTTTGGCCACGGCACCGAGCGATTTTTCCAGGATCGTGGTGAGACCACCCGCCTTGTTGCCGGGTGAGGGATTGTTGTTCATCTCGCCGTGGTTTCGCGCGGTGTATTCCTCCCACCAGGCGATACGCTTGACGATTTTTTCGCCGACCTGTCGGGTGATCGCGCGGCGTGTGAGGAGGTGCTCGGCACCGTAGATCTCCGGTGTTTCGGAGAGTATGGCAGTGCCACCGTGGCGCACCAGGATATCCACCGCAGCACCCAGCGCCGGGTTGGCGGTAATGCCGGAATAGCCATCCGAGCCGCCGCATTGCAGGCCGATGGTGATATGGCGCGCAGAAACGCTTTCGCGCGTCGCCTGGTTGGCGATCGGCAACATTGCACTCACTTGTGCAATACCTTCTTCGATGCACTTGCGCGTGCCACCGGTTTCCTGAATGGTCATGGTCTGAAGCAAGGGGCTTTCTGCCAGACCCTCCGCAAACATCAGCGCGCCCATCTGGTTGGATTCGCAGCCGAGACCAATCAACAACACGCCACCAAAATTGGCGTGGCGCACATAGCCGGCAATGGTTCGACGCAACACGTCGATGCCCTCCCCCGCCGAGTCCATACCGCAACCCGATGTGTGCGTGAGCGCGACCACGCCATCAACGTTCGGGAAGTCGCGCAGGTTATCGCCGCGAAAATGATCGGCAATCGCCTTGCAGACCGTGGCCGAGCAGTTCACCGTAGCAATGATGCCGATGTAATTGCGCGTGGCGACCTTGCCAACGTTGATGCCCTCGCGCCGGACGATACCCTGGAACGTCGCGGGTGTCGCCTCGGCCTGGACGGGCTTCACGTCTTCGCAGAATTTGTAATCGCGCGCAAAGTTCTGTACCTCAAGGTTATGCACATGCACATGCTGGCCGGGCGCGATGGGTTTGGTGGCAAAGCCGATGATCTGGTTGTAGCGACGCACCGGCTGGCCCACTGCGATGGCGCGCGTCGCTACCTTGTGTCCGGCCGGGATGCGGTCCAAACAAATGACATTTTCGGACAGCAGGTTGGTGCCCGATTCCAGTTCTGCGCAGGCGATGACCACGTCATCGGCAGAGTTGAGGCGAAGGTAAAGCGGTGCTTCCTGAAGCATGACGATTCCTTTCAACTGCGAACAAATATTTTCTACATAAACTGCCGCGGCAACCAAAGACTGATCGCCGGCACATAGGTTACCAACGCAAGGCTGAACAGCAACGGCACCAGCCATGGCAGGATCGCCATCGTCGTTCGCTCGACCGAAAGTTTTGCGACCCTCGCCAGGACAAACAACACCAGTCCCATCGGCGGATGCAAGAGGCCGATCATCAGATTCAGTACCATCACGAGGCCGAAATGCACCGGATCAATCCCCAGTTGTCGCACAATCGGCAGCAGGATGGGAACGAGGATAGTGATGGCGGCAGTCGGCTCAAGAAAGCAGCCGACGAAGAGCATCAATGCGTTCGCCAGCAGCAGGAACATCCACGGTTTGTCGGTGAACTCGAGTACCCATTGCGCGATCATCTCGGTGGTTCGGGTTGCAGTCAGCATCCAGCCGAAAATCGAGGCGGCGGCAACGATGAACAGCACCGTCGACGTGGTTTCGACCGTATCCATCGACACCTTGACCAGCATCTGCCAGCTCAAGGTGCGGTACCAAACCAGGCCCAATATGAGCGCCCACATGCAAGCCGCGATGGCACCCTCGGTGGCGGTGAAAATACCGGTGGTCATGCCCCCGATCAGCAGCACTGGCGTCATGATTGGCAGCACCGCGCCGAATTTAAAAACGCGGTCGGCAATGAACAGCAACACGAGCGCGACCGGCACAACCACGTGCATGTTCATTTCAAATACGCTGGCGGCCCATAACAGACAGGGAAAAGCGATCACGACTACGAGTTCGGTCAGCGCCTTGCCGGTCCGAGCCCAGGTAAAGACGACATCACGGCCCCAGTTGTTTTTGCGGGCGTAGTAAGCGACGGTCAACATCATCAAGATCGCCATCACCGCGCCGGGAATGATGCCAGCCAGAAACAGCGCACCCACCGACACGTTGGCGAACATGCCATAGATGACGAATGGCAGCGAGGGCGGAATGATCGGACCCAGCGTGGCTGAGGCTGCAGTCACGCCGACCGAGAATTCGACGCTGTAGCCGTGATCGCGCATTGCCTTGATCTCGATGGTGCCAAGACCAGCCGCGTCGGCAACAGCGGTGCCGGACATACCGGCAAAAATTACCGAGCCGATCACATTGACATGACCCAGCCCGCCCCTCAGCCAGCCCACCAGCGCCAAGGCAAAGTTATAAATGCGATTGGTAATGCCGGCCGAATTCATCAGGTTACCGGCCATGATAAAAAACGGCACCGCCAGCAAGGGAAAGGAATCGATGCCGTTGACCATGCGGTGGATCACCACATAGTCCGGCGTATTGCCGCTGACGAGCACGTAGATCAGCGATGCACCGGCCATGGCGATGGCGACCGGTATACCCGATCCCATCAAGCCGAGGAACAGTAGTTTGAAGGCACCCGCACCCATCAGCTTGTCCCGTCGAGTTCAGGGTTTTCGAGAATCGACTGGCCGCGTGCCCAGTTGGCGCGCATCACACCCACGGCCCGGAACGTCATCAACGCAAACCCAAACATCACCACACCATAGACGAGGCCGATGGGCCAATCGATCACCGACATGGGCTGGCTACCGATTTTTTCGATCAGTTGCCAAGTCAGCCACACCGCGTAGCCGAGAAACAGCACGCGCGCGGTGTCCACACAAACCGATGCGACGCGCATCATTTTTTTCGGGAAGACGCGATAGAAAAAATCCACCTGTATATGGTTGTTCTTGCGCACGCCTATCGCTGCGCCGATGTAGACAGTGCAGATCAACAGGTAGCGTGCGATCTCTTCGGTCCAAGAGGCAGAGTCGTTCATGACGTAACGCGTGAAAAACTGGTAGAAGATGGTCACTGCCAGCACCCAGAAAAAACCGAAGGCGAGCCAGTCCTCGAAGTGGTAAACCGACAGGTCGATCGGTTCGTCCTGCACAACGAATTCGCCTTCCGCGTTCATCACGTGTTCGTTGACTTGCTGCGCGGGCATCGCTGCTGCTGGTGCTTGCGTCATGCTATGTCCTCGGTCGATCGTTGCGGCGTTGATAGCGCGTCGCGTTGCCCGGCAGCGCGGCCTGCAAATAATTCGTCGTCACAGCGCGAGCTGGAATGACGCTGTTGAACATGTGTTACTTGCTCTTGCTCCAGCTCTTGCTGAACCGTTTCGCCGCATTGTCCATGTGGCGTCTCATCGCCGCGCGCGCGGCACGGGCATCGTGCTTGCCAATCGCGTTGACCACATCCCGGTGTTCCTTGATTGCGGTGATCCAGGTTTCGTCGGTGGTGAAATGGTTTTCAAGTTGCATAAACAGCGGCCCCATGCGCTGGTCCCATAGTGTTTTCACGACCAGCACCAGCGCACTGTTACCGCCGGCTTCGGCGATGCGCAGGTGAAACATCCGATCAGCCGCCAATGGCATCGGATTTTTCTTTTGCCTGTGGTCGGCCACCATATCCTCAAGTGCATCCTCGATGGCCCGAATTTGCGCGCGGCTACCTTCGCGTGCCGCCAGCGCGGCGCACTCGGACTCGATCAGCCAGCGGGCACGAATCAGCTCGAACGGCCCGGAATCAGCGGGCAGCGCCGCATTGCGACCCACGCCGGAACCGGTGTTGGTGACGTAGACACCCGAACCAACGCGTACCTCAACATAGCCCTCGACTTCCAGCGCAATCAGCGCTTCGCGCACCGATGGGCGGCTGACACCGAGCTGGGTGGCCAGATCACGTTCAGGCGGCAACCGCTCGCCGGGCTTGTATTCACCGCGCTCTACCAGCGCCGCGATCTGGTCGGCAATCTGGCGGTAGAGACGGCGGTTTTCGACGGCTTGAATGGGCATCAGGTTTGCTCGGCGGTCGTACAACTTGCCTGCATGGTGCAAAACGATCTATGCGGCCAGCCCATGTGTCTGGACAAGGGCGAGGCCGCCGGTTAAAATTTGGTAAAGTGGTCAGGCCAATTTCAATGCCAGCTTTACACAGCGCTCTGGCAGTGTCAAGCCGCGCCGCGATGTTAATTGCATCGATTTCGTGGCGCCTGTCTGAACGCTTGAAACTTCCACCCGATCACGCAAGGGAGCACAAATGGCCAAACGTCTCGAAGGGAAAACAGTACTCATCACCGCCGCCGGACAGGGAATGGGCCATGCGGCGGCGCTGGCCTTTGCGCGCGAAGGGGCAATTGTGACGGCCACGGACCTCAACCAAGCTGGCCTGCGCAGTCTCGGCGCCACACCTGGAATTACCTGCCAGTTGCTTGATGTACTCAACGACGAGGAGGTCGGCAAATTTGTCGAAGCGACCGGTCCGGTCGACATCCTGTTCAACTGTGCGGGCTATGTTCATCAGGGCACCATCCTCGATTGCGAGATCAAGGACTGGGATTTCAGCTTTAACCTCAATGTACGCAGCATGTACATCGTGACCCGGGCGATGTTGCCAAAAATGATTGCCAACGGCGGTGGTGTAATCCTCAATATGGCCTCGGTGCTGGGCGCGCACAAGGCAGCACCCAACCGGCTGGCTTACGCTGCCAGCAAGGCAGCAGTCGAAGGCTTCACCCGCGCGCTGGCGATTGACCATGTGAAGCAGAACATCCGCGTCAACTGCGTGTGCCCGGGAACGGTGGATACGCCCTCACTGGGCGATCGTATCAATGCCTTTGCCGATCCGGTGCAGGCGCGCAAGGATTTTATTAACCGGCAGCCAATGGGGCGGCTCGCCACGGCGGCAGAGATCGCGGAAACTTTCGTTTATCTGGTATCGGATGAGTCTTCGTTCATGACCGGTCAAGCGGTGTTCGTTGACGGCGGGATGAGTTTGTAATTCTGTAGCACACATTCTTTAAAGGACCTGCATCATGAAACTCCTGCGCTACGGCCCCTCCGGCCGCGAAAAACCCGGCATGCTCGACGCGGCGGGTAACATCCGCGACCTCTCCAGCGCGATCATCCAGATCGACGACCGCACACTTGCACCCGGGGAACTGGCGAAACTGCGAAAGATCAAGCCGGAATCGCTACCGATGGTCAAAGGCAATCCACGTCTCGGCGTTCCCTATGCTGGCATCAGCAAGTTCGTCGCGGTGGGGCTTAATTATTCTGATCACGCTGCTGAATCGAATATGCCGATTCCGGCGGAGCCGATCCTGTTCATGAAGACGACCACTTCTCTTTGCGGCCCGAACGACGATGTGATTCAGCCCAAAGGTTCGACCAAGCTCGACTGGGAAGTCGAGCTCGGTATCGTCATCGGCACCAAGGCGCAGTACGTCACCGAGGATCGGGCGCTCAATTACGTGGCCGGTTACTGCGTGGTCAACGATATTTCTGAGCGTAATTTCCAGCTCGAGCGCGGCAGCCAATGGGATCGCGGCAAAGGCTGCGATACCTTCGGCCCGGTCGGCCCGTATCTGGTCACGACCGACGAAATCACCAATCCACAAACGCTCGGGATGTGGCTGGACGTGAACGGCGAAAAGCGGCAGCGTGGCAGTACCCGCACCATGGTTTTTGGCTGCGCGCATCTGGTGAGCTATATCAGCCAGTTTATGACGCTGCTGCCGGGGGACATCATTACCACCGGAACACCACCCGGTGTCGGGCTCGGTATGAAGCCACCGGTCTATCTGAAGCCGGGCGATGTGATGACACTGGGGATCGATGGGCTCGGCGAACAGCGCCAGAGGGTGATCGCCTATGCTGGCAAATAACACTCATCAAGATAGCCGGTCGGGCACGCATGGATGATTCGCGAATGACGGCGACGACTTTTATCCATCGTGACCGCATGCTGGCCTGGGCCATCGAGTGTCTGGAAGCGGTGGGGGTCACGCCCGACGACGCCAGAACCGTAGCAGGTGCCCTGATCCAGACCAGTTTGTGGGGGGTGGATTCGCACGGCGTTGCGCGCCTCACCCATTACCTCACGCGCATCGAAGCCGGTTCAATCAAGCCGAAGGCGGACGTTCTGGTGAAGCAGTCGGGGCCGTGTACCGCGCAGATGGACGGCGATGCTGGCCTCGGCATTTTGCATTGTGACCGCGGCATGCGGCATGCCGTGGAAATGGCCAAGCGCAGCGGCGTGGGCATTGTTGGTGTCGGTAACTCCAGCCACTGCGGCGCGGTTGGCCTCTATACGCGGCAAGCTGCGGCTGAGCACCTCATCGGGTTCGCGTTCACGCAGGCCAGCGCCATTGTGGTGCCCCACGGCGGCAAGGAAAGATACTTCGGCACCAACCCGATCTCAATCGCGTTCCCGCGTGCGGGCGGCGAGCCGGTTTGCCTCGACATGGCGACCAGCCAGGTGGCATGGAACAAGATCCTCAATGCGCGCATCGAAAATCAGCCACTGGACCCGGGCCTGTCACTGGACGCCGCCGGCCAACCAACCACCGACCCACATCTGGCCGAAGTGCTGATTCCACTCGGCGGCGAAACCTACGGCTACAAGGGCTACGGCCTGGCGATGATGATCGACTTGCTGTGTGGCGCAATGAATGGCATGACTTTCGGCCCACACATCACGCCGATGTACACCGATCTTGACAAGCCGCGCTGCATCGGCCACCTGCTGATCGCCATCGACCCGGCCCGATTCGCCGGAGCGGGTACGCTGGAGGCGGTGGTGCAGGAAATGGTCGGTGATCTAAAGCGCCGCGGCGATATCCTGTTTCCCGGCGAGCCTGAGTACAACAGCGCCGCCACGCGTTTGTTGCATGGCATCCCGGTGGAATCTGCGGCGCTGGCCGACATGAATGCGTGGTCAGACAAGTTGAAATTGGGGTGCCTCGCAATGCCGTTGCAATGAGATGGCGCTTGCGCAGGACTTTTTTGACGAAAATAAATCACAAACTCCAGCATGGTGGCGGATGGTGGAGCCTTTATGGCCTGTGATGTCCGCCGATGCTTGTGTTTGCCGGCAAGCGTTATGGAAAACGCATCGCAATCCTCGTTACGGATAGCCAAGGCTCAGTAGTTTCGATTATCCCGTCGTCGCCAAATTTATGCGCCTGCCCCAACTTCATACCTCTACTGCGCGCGTAAGGTCCGAATTGTCGCCTTAACATTTTCGAATTCACTGGACTTGTCGAAAAAATGGTCCGCACCGAGCTGCAGGGCGCGCATTTTTATTTCAGGCTGGAACTGGTTACTAAATACGATGATCATGGGCTGCGACCTCATGTTCGCGCGCCGCAATTTTTCTATCACGCCCATGCCGCTACCTTCGCGCAGATTCAGATCAACGACGACCGTATCGACTGGATCAGCAAGGATCGCGGCGACCGCTTCAACTTCGTTGTCCGCAAAGCCCACGATCTCAACGTCACCCGGTGCGTGCAAAAAAACCAGTAGCGAATCCTGAATATGCGGCGAATCCTCTACCAGATACACACGCGTTGCACGTCGCGCGGGCCTGGCATTGTCGGCGCCCACCGTTTGCAAACGTTTTTCTGGAGGTGGATTGTTGTTTATCATTTTTGAACGCATTTTCGACGATGGGGCAGTATCGACGTGCAATAGGGCAGGACCGACCTGGCAGATCATTTTTACTCTTGGTGTGGTGGCGTGATGCGGTTGTGTTCACTGGTGAGTTCGCGAATGCAACGAGAGGTTAATCGGACTCACAACTCTCCGCCATTCCAGTTAGGCGTGTTTTCTTGTGAACAACTGCTGATTCACATGTAAGGCGCGGCCTACGCGCGTTATTCTCACGGTGTTCTATGCCGCACAGACGGCGTGGCACCGACACCGTCTATTTTTATGCTGAAGCAGTCTCGGCAATATGCGCGCGGACGATGTCCACAAAATTGGCATCGACGCTAAAACCGAGCGCCGAGGCGCGCGTTGTGTCCAGCGCGCCCGGCCAGCTCGCAACCAGTCGTTCAATTTTTTCATCGCGGCGAAAATGCACCTTTGCCGCGACTGCCTCGCCGGCAACCAACGCCAACGCCGTCACCATCTCGGCAACTGTCACTGTCAGCCCGGGAAGGCTGAGCGCGCGGTTGGTGCCAAGTGATTCGCTATCCAGTTCATGACCATGAATAAGATTTTCAATGGCGGTGCGCGGTGACGACAACCACATGCGCGTTTCCGGCGCGACCGGACAATCGGCGGCGATGCCCTGCAGCGGCTCGCGGATGATCCCGCTGGCGAAAGACGAGGCGGCACGATTGGGCTTGCCGGGTCGCACGCAAATCGTCGGCAGGCGTAGCGCACGGGCATCGACAAAGCCACGCCGGCCGTAGTCGTTCACCAGCAACTCACCGATCGTTTTCTGTGTGCCGTAGGATGTCTGCGGATTGAGTTCAAAATTCGCGGGCACCACCTCAGGCAGCGCACCACCGAACACCGCCACTGAGCTGGCAAACACAAATCTCGGTGGCTGCGGCAATGCACGGCAGCCATCAAGTAGTGCACGCGTCGCATCCAGATTGATGCGCATGCCCAATGCGAAATCCGCTTCAGCCTGGCCACTAACGATGGCTGCCAAATGAAAGACGCTGCTCGCGCCCGCGTCCAATGCGCGTGCAATCACAGCAGGATCGGCGATGTCACCAACCATCGCGCTGATGCGTTTGTCCTCGGTGTCGCGGGCAGCGACTACATCGAGCAGGACGATTTCGTCGATAGGTTCTGGTCGGCCGGACGCACCGGTAAGTTGGCCGCGTGCGAGCAACGTGCGCGCCAGGCGCATGCCGAGAAATCCGGCACCGCCGGTAATGACGACTCTCATTGGGTCAAACCGCAGTCGTCACGAGTGGCGCGCGAAATTGCCTGGGAAAATGATACAACGC
This sequence comes from Usitatibacteraceae bacterium, assembly GCA_046596005.1. GTDB lineage: Bacteria > Pseudomonadota > Gammaproteobacteria > Burkholderiales > Usitatibacteraceae > UKL13-2. The sequence goes on from JBKJMK010000301.1 coordinate 17,332, forward strand.
TGTCTCACTCCTTAACCGCCCCCGTCATCCCCGACACGTAATACTCGACAAAGAATGAATAAATTACGGCTACCGGCAGCGAACCGAGCAAGGCACCTGCCATGAGCGCGCCCCAATGATAAACATCGCCCTCGACCAGTTCGGTGATCACGCCCACCGGTACGGTCTTCACCTCGGAGGACGAAACAAACGTCAGCGCGTAGATAAATTCATTCCACGACAAGGTAAAGGCAAAAATGCCCGCCGATATCAGCCCCGGCACGGCCAGCGGCAGGATGATCTTCACCAATATCTGCCAGCGCGTCGCACCATCGATCAGCGCGCACTCTTCCAGTTCGAACGGAATAGTGCGGAAATAACCCATCAGCAACCAGGTACAGAATGGGATCAGGAAGGTCGGATAGGTGAGGATCAGCGCCCAGCGGGTATCGAACAGCCCGAGCTGAAACACGATCGCTGCGAGCGGAATGAACAGTATCGAAGGCGGCACCAGATAGGCGAGGAAAATTCCCAGGCCTACCTGCTTGGCGCCGCGAAAACGCAGCCGCTCAATGGCGTACGCAGCAAATACGCTCGCAGCCAGCGAGAAAAACGTCGCGACAACGGAGACGATCACCGTATTCAACATCCATTCGGGATAGGGTGTATCGAACACCAGCTTCTTGAAATGCGCCAGTGTCGGATTGATAACCCAGAATGGATTGCTGGTATGGCTGAGCAATTCAGCATCCGGTTTGACGGCGGTAATCACCATCCAGTAAAACGGGAACAGCAACACGAACACAAACACGCCCAGCGGCAGATATAGCGTCACCACCCGTCGGGGAATTGACTCCAGATACTTCATGCCCTGCGAATCGTTGTCGGGTTTTTTCATTTGTCTGATCCGCCTTGCTGCCATGCACGGCGC
>JBKJMK010000375.1:0-2974 GCA_046596005.1 Usitatibacteraceae bacterium
ATTGATCGCATCTCGTCCTTGTAGCAGCAGTTTTGAAAACGATGTCTGGTCGTACAGCCGTTGCAAGACATTGATCGCATCTCGTCCTTGTAGCAGCAGTTTTGAAAACGATGTCTGGTCGTACAAAGCCACCGATTCGCGAGTTGCACGTTGTTCCTCAATTACCCAGTCGAGCCAGCCGGGACGGCCCAGTCCGTATTCAGCGGGCGGGGCGCCAGCAGGTCGAAAATAATTGGCGCGCTCCCAGCCATTCTTGCTGCCATACACCGCTCCTTTGGCGGCAAGAATGTCGTAAAGGGGAGAGGTGCGCAGTGGTCGCGCTGTTTCCAGTTCCTGTCGTGGCCAGCGCATTGCGTAATGCAGGCCCAGTGTCTCGCCAGTGCGCGCGGCAAGCGCGCGGCGGTTGGCTGTGAAGCTGCCGAAACGGCGAATATCCACATCCCACAAATCCGACTGTGCGCTGCCTTCGACAATCCACTCGGCAATCAATTTACCCGCGCCCCCCGAATTTGCAATTCCCGCTGAATTGAATCCGGCGCAGACGAAGAAATTACCAAGTTCTGGCGCTTCGCCAAGAATGAAATTACCATCCGGCGTAAAGCTCTCCGGGCCGTTGAGCAACATCTTGACAGGTGCGGTTTCGAGACAAGGTGTGCGGTGAATCGCGTTGTTCATGAGTACTTCGAAATGGTCCCAGTCTTCATCGAGCAACTGGAACTGGAAGGTCGATGGAATTGGATCCATCTTCCATGGCTTGGCTTCGGGCTCGAAGCCGCCCATCACCAGACCCCCCACTTCTTCCTTGTAGTAGATAAAGCCGTCGGGGTCGCGCATCACCGGCAGCATCGGATGCACGCCGGGGATCGTGTCGGTCACGATATAAAAATGTTCAGCCGAATAGAGTGGTACGTTCACGCCCGCAAGCCGGCCTAGTTGCCGCGCCCACTGCCCGGCGCAGTTGACAACGATCTCGCATTTCACATCGCCTTGTGCGGTGTGTACGCCGATGACTCTGCCGTTCTCGATAAGGATGCCTGTCACTTCAATATTCTCGATCATTTTCACGCCGCGCTTGCGTGCACCCTTGGCAAGCGACATGGTGAGATCAGCCGGATTTGCCTTGCCGTCGCCGGGAATCCAGAGCGCGCCTTGCAGATCGTCGGTGCGCAATATCGGACACAACTCCCCCGCCTGCTGCGGACTGATGATGTCCACTTCCACGCCAAAACGCCTGGCCATGGCCGCCTGCTTTCGAAAGATTTGCATGCGGTCGGGTGTCTTGGCGACATTAACGCTGCCACACTGTTTCCAGCCGGTCGCAAGCCCCGTCTCCGCTTCGAGCGAGGAATACAGTTCAATGCCATATTTGCTCATGCGTGTCATATTGCGATTGGGTCGCATTTGCCCGACCAGTCCGGCAGCGTGCCAGGTGGTGCCGCAGGTTAGGGTGCCTTGTTCCAAAAGCAGTACATCTTTTTTCCCTATGAGCGCGAGATGATAGGCTGTTGAGCAACCTGCAATGCCACCGCCGATGATGATAATTTCTGCGTGAGTGGGGAGTTTCATGGCACCTGTTTTCCCATCTGATGGTTTATGCCAGTCTGAGTGCCGCGACACTACAAACAATCAACATTGTTCCTGCGCCACGTTGGAGCCCGAAAGCTTCCTTCAGGAACACCGTGCCGAGGACTGCCGCAAACAGTACCGAAACCTCGCGCAGCGCTGCCACTGTCGCCACCGGTGCCTGTGTCATTGCCCAAAGTGCAATGCCGTAGGAACCCAGCGACGCGAGTGTTCCAAGCAGCGCCACCGCCCAGCGCTGTCGCATATAGTTCCACGCATCCACACGATGCTGTGCCTTGCGTCGCGACATCACAAAAATAAAATACGGAATTCCGTCAATCAGAAATAACGCGGCCACGTATTGCAAGGCGCTGCCGCCGCTCTGTGCCGCTACCCGCACACCGAGCCCGTCTACTATCGTGTAGATGGCAATAATCACCGCGTTGCAGAGAGCAAATCCAATTGCCGAGCGATGCGCGCTATTGGCAAACGTTGCACGCGACAAACCCACAAGCAACACGCCGATGCTGATTCCGGCCACGCCGAGCCAGCTGGTTGCCGACAGGTGTTCTCCGATAACGATGCCGCTGACAACCGCCACTAACAAAGGCGCCAAGCCGCGCATGATCGGATAGGTTAACCCCAGATCGCCGTGTTTGTATGCGCCCGCGAGTGCAATGTAGTAACCGATATGAATGGCGATGGAAGCAGCCAGATAGGGAAGCGATGATGGTGGGGGCAGTCCGACGATCAACACCAACGGCAACGCTACCGCTCCGCCCAGGACATGAATGAGCGCGGTATCGAGGGATTTGTCGGTCGACGACTTGACGAGCGCGTTCCACGAAGCATGTAGCAATGCACCGAACAGGACGATCAACGTGACCGGCAGCGTGAGTGTGAGCGTCATGTCAACAACCGCATGTGGTGACGGTAACGATCAACGATTGTGATCACGTGGCCATCATGGCATGCGGCAGCGCGCAGCCCGACCCAGAAAATGTGCCAGGGGAGGGGTAGTATGGTTCGGTTGCTTAGCCAGGTCGTCCCACTGACGCAGTTTTACGGCGTCACGCGCACCAGAACGCGCGATAAAGTCTGCGCACTGTTGGGCGCTAAAAATACCCCCCTGTAATTCAAGGCTGCGCTTCGAATCCGGCGAAAGTGTCGCGCCATACTCTGGCCGCGTCCGGCACAGATAGCGCTTGGCATCGACATGCAGTTTGATGGGATCGAGCACTCGCTCGGTAAACAATCCGCGTAAAAACGGCAATGCAAAATATTGATGGGTGTCATCCAAGCCCCGCAGCGTGGGTGTTTCACCCTGGTCATTGAGCATGTGTCCCAAATCGTGCAGCAAACAGGCTGTCACGAGTGCATCTTCGGCATTGCATTGTTCGGCCAACGACGC
>JBKJMK010000108.1:0-2678 GCA_046596005.1 Usitatibacteraceae bacterium
GCAATATTGCCAATCTGCCCCATCGCAGAAGACAAATCCCCCGGCCCCATGAACAGCGCATCGACGCCTTCGACCGCAGCAATCTCCTCCAGTCGTTCAATCGCGGATGGTGTTTCCAATTGGATCATGCGAAAGATGCCTTCATTCGCTCTCTTGCCGTAGTCACTTGCGGTGGCGTAGCGGCTGGCACGGTGCATCGCGGCAAACCCGCGCGTGCCGGGGATAACGTCGGAAGGTTGCGGATAGCGGGTGGACGCGACTGCGCGTTCGGCATCCTGCGCATTCTGCACAAACGGAAACATCAGCGTCTGCGCGCCGATATCGAGTGCACGCTTGACCAGAACAATGTCGTTCCAGGCCAGACGAATCACCGGCGTGGCGTTGGTGCCTTCGATTGCCTGCAGGATGTGATACGTGTCTTTATAGTCAATCGGCACGTGTTCCATATCGACCACCAGCCAGTCGAAACCGATGCAGCCCATCGCTTCGGCGGTGGAGGCGGTGCCGGACATGAGCCAGGTGCCAAGCGGGATGCTCGGTTGTGCAAGCAAGGCGCGAAACGGATTGTTGAACGGGTCCATGTTGTTCTCAGTAAATGGGGGGTTCGGGCGTGGCGGCATTGCCCATGAGGAAGTCAAAGTCGCAGCCCTGATGCGCCTGTGTTGCGTGCTCAATATACAGTCGTGTGAAGCCGCGTTCGTAAACGCGTGCCGGCGGCTTCCATGCGGCGCGGCGGCGTGCAAATTCGTCGTCGGAAATTTCCAGGTTGAGGCTGCGCGCCTCAATGTCGAGTGCGATCATGTCTCCCGTCTGCACCAGCGCCAGCGGCCCGCCGACCGCCGCTTCAGGCGATACATGCACCACGCAACTACCGAAGTGTGTGCCGCTCATGCGCGCGTCGGAAATTCGCAACATGTCGCGCACGCCTTGCTGCAATAGTTTTTTGGGAATCGGCAAATTGCCCCATTCCGGCATGCCGGGCGCGCCAACCGGACCGCCGTGCTTCAACACCAGCACGGTGTTCTCATCGACATCGAGATCCGGTTGATGAATTTCAGCCATCATCTGCGCGTTGGATTCAAACACCAGTGCACGGCCCCGATGCTTGAAGAATTTCGGGTTCGCCGCAGAAGGCTTGATCACGGCACCATCGGGGCAAATATTTCCACGCAGCACCGCGAGTGCCGCACCCGGTGCCACGGCACAATCAAGCCTGCGAATTACGTCCGGGTCGAGGTTTTCTGCGCCGGTAATATTCTCACCCAGCGTTTTTCCCGTGACGGTCAGCGCCTCGAGTTTCAAATGTGAGCGGATTTCCTGCAACAGCGCCGGCATTCCGCCTGCATAGAAAAAATCTTCCATCAGCTTGTCGCCGGAGGGAAACAGATTGGCGATGACGGGAATCTTTCGTGCGGCTTCGTCCATCTCGTCCAGCGTAAGGTCAAGGCCTGCACGCCCGGCGATGGCGATAAGGTGAATGGCGGCGTTGGTGGAGCCGCCGAGCGCCATATAGGCCGCGATGCCATTGGCTAGCGAATCTTTGGTGAAGAAACACGAAGGCTTCAAATCTTCCCAAACCATTTCGACAATGCGTGCGCCGCTCCCCGACGCCATGCGAACATGATTCGCATCCATGGCCGGAATGCTGCTGGCCCCTGGCAGCGTAAATCCCATTGCCTCCACAATCGATGTCATGGTACTGGCCGTTCCCATCGTGTTGCAGGTGCCGGGTGAACGTGTCATTTTGGCTTCGAGCTTGATCCATTCCGGCTGTTTGATATTGCCCGCAACGTATTCGTCCCAGAATTTTTTAGTGTGGGTCCCGGCGCCGACACTCTTTCCCTTGTAACGATCATTCAACATCGGCCCGGCGGGGCAAAAGATGACCGGGATGTCCATGCTGATTGCACCCATCAGCAGGCCCGGTGTGGTCTTGTCGCATCCGCCCAGCAGTACCGCGCCATCAACAGGGTGCGACCGCAACAATTCCTCGGTTTCCATCGCCAGTAAATTGCGGTAGAGCATCGTGGTTGGCTTGACCATGACTTCCCCCAAAGACAGCGCTGGAAGTTCGACGGGAAAGCCGCCCGCAAGCAAAATGCCTTGACGGATCGATGTGGCACGCTCGCGCAGATGCGCGTGGCATGGCGACAGATCCGACCAGGTGTTGACGATGGCGATTACCGGGCGGCCCAGAAATTCTTCGCGCCGCAAACCGCGTTGCTGCAACCTTTGCCGGTGCGCGAACGAGCGCATGTCGTGTTTGGCCAGCCAGCGCTGGCTACGAAGCGACTCCAAGGCGCGGCGGGGAGTGTTGTCAGACACGGATGCCCTATAAGATAAAACCGGTGGAAGCGAAGATTCTATCCTCGCCCCACCGGCTTTCAGCAGTTTGCTGCGTTACTTAAAAATCCAGGCGTGCGTTGATACCGAAGTAGCGCTGGTCATCGCGCGGTACCGAGCGTTGCGTATTGGCCCCGGCCCCAAGGAACGCCGAATAGGATCGGTCGCCAAGATTTTTCCCAAGCAGCGCCACGCGCCAGCCTGCCGCCGGACTCGACAACGCAATCGTCATATTAACGATGCCGTAAGACGGCTGGATTGTGTTGGTCGCAATGGAAAGGTCGTATTGCACCTTACTTTGCCAGCTATAGTCGGTACCCAAATCAAGTCTCAGG
>JBKJMK010000113.1:0-5530 GCA_046596005.1 Usitatibacteraceae bacterium
CTCGAACAGCGCACCTGCGAGTGTTACAAAGTGGCCAAGAAGGAATACGATCGCTTGTTGCCGATCCCGCTCGCGGCTTGACGGCACTATTCGAAAATACATGTTGTTTTGCGCAGATTGTTTCGAATAGTCGGAACAAACCGGGGCTCGGGAAGTTCTCTTGGGTCGCCACCGCCAATTTTTTCCATCGCTATGTGCGCTGGCAGACAGTCACGCAGCGAAGCATCGCGCAAAGTCATGTTGCTGCGGTGGCCAGTTAGCGACCGCGAGCAAAATGACAGTCGACATAATCGCGATTTTCAGTTTGTCCCATCAACTGAAGCGGCTAGCAACCTACTGGAGAGCCAATTTGGCGGCCACCGAGAACCATTTAATCGAGTTGCTTCCGCGCAAAGATCGTTTACGTCTGCTAAGCCTCTGTGAGCCGGTGCATTTGGTGCCGGGCAAGGTGTTGTGCGAGCCTGACAAACCGACGCGGGCGGTGTATTTTCCGGTCGATGGTTTTATCTCGCTGTTGACGCTGGTTGATGGCAAACCCGCGCTGGAAGTTGGCATGGTTGGTCGCGAAGGCATGCTGGGTGCGCAGTTAGCCCTTGGGGTGGTGACCGCGCCTTTGCACGCGTTTGTGCAGGGTGAAGGTGTGGCGTGGCGCATTCCCACCAGAACTTTTCGGCACGAGCTCGAAAGCAGCACTGCACTTCAGCGCGGGGTGAGTCGCTATCTCTATGTGCTGATGGCCCAGTTGGCGGCGTCCACCGCGTGCCTGCGTTATCACCTGATCGGCCCGCGGGTCGCGCGATGGCTACTGATGAGCCAGGACCGCGCTCACTGCAACAGCTTGCGCGTGACCCACGAGCTCCTCGCCTGCATGCTTGGTGTGCGCCGCGTCGGCATCACTACTGCCGCCGGACACCTGCAGCGCCGCGGACTGATCGAATATCACCGCGGCGACCTCACGGTGTTGGACCGTAGCGGACTTGAAACTGCGGCATGCAGTTGTTACGCGGCGGACCAGCAGGCCTACGCCAAACTGCTCGAATGATCCATCTCCCGCAAACGAGGCGAAAACAGAGGGGTGTTTTCGCGTGCTCTTGTTCGCAGCCGACTGGTTGTGGATGGTCTGTTGGCGAGAAAATTTGCCATTGAAGTCTTCCAGCAGTAACAATTTATTTACCGTTATGTGCGCTGCCAGACAGTCGCGCGATGTTGCCTCGCGCAACAATCCCCTATTCATCGGCTTAAATAAATTAGGTCGCTACTTACCGCAAGAACAGTTGAAGAACCCGGATCTCAATCTTGTCGACGTTCTCCCAGCCATGAAAACCGTTGTGGCGGGATCTGAGCGACACCGCGGCATAAGAACATGTCACTCACAGAAAGAAGAGGTGTGCGTGAAAATCGAAAAACAAAACAGCGCCGAGCGGGCCCGGCTTTGTGCGTTGATCAAGGATATTACGGTGGTCATGCTCACTAGCCGCAACGTCGATGGCACCTTATGCAGTCGACCAATGTCGCCGCTGGAAATGGACGGAAACGGTGCACTCTGGTTTTTTACCGATGCGCGTGCAACACAGGCTGAACAACTGGATGCTGCAAAATTAAGCTTCACCGATTCGGTGAAGTCACAGCACGTCCTGCTGTCAGGCCGCGGCGAAATCGAAACTGACCGCGCGCGGATTGACCGGTTATGGACGCCTCTGCTTAAGCCCCGATTTGCCGACGGGCCAGGTTCACCCAACCTGGCGTTGCTGAAATTCGTGCCGGACACAACAGAATATCGGGATGCAACGCACATCAAGCCTTTTTGAGCGTTCGTGCTTGGCGGTCAGGTAGTGCGCGCGAAACGCCCTCTGCTACGTGTGATAAAAATTAAAATCAGAGCTGCGAGCCGATAAGGGACGCTAGTCGTTCGCCGACTCTCTCCCGCCACGGGCGTTCACGCCATTCGGTAAAAGTGATCTGTCGGGAGCGAAGAATATCCGCCTCGAAGATCGCTGTTTGCTCGCTGGCAAATTCAACGTCAACGATATTGAGCGTTGCCTCGTCGTTGAGTCGGAACGAGCGGTTGTCGAAGTTGGTCGAGCCAACGGAGGTGAGCAAGCCGTCAACAATCATGACCTTGCAGTGATACATCGTCGGCTGGTATTCCGCGATGACGGCACCGGCCGCAAGCAAGGGGCCCCAGGTGGCGCGCGATGCGCTTCTTACCGTCTCGCTGTCGGTGTGCTCGCCTGGTACCACGATGCGCAACTTGACACCCCGCTTCATCGCGTCCAGCAGCGTGCGTGTTGTCAGCTCGTCGGGTACAAAATAGGACGCCGATAAATCGATCGAACGCGCCGCTGCGGTAATCGCGAACAGGTACATCAGCCGCATACTCTCGCTCCCGCCATTCGGGGAACTGCTGAACATTTGCGCCATACCGTTGCCGGCCTTTTCAAGCGGCGGAAAGTAGTCCGGGCCATGCAGTACGTCGCCGGTCACCTTTATCCAGTTGTCGAGAAATACCGCTTGCATTTGCGCAACCACCGGACCCTTCACCTCGAAGTGGGTATCGCGCCAATGATCCGGGTCTTGCGCGCGGCCGGTCCACTTTGGCGCAATGCCGACGCCTCCGGTAAACGCGATCCGCCCATCGGCAACAAGAATCTTTCGATGCGTTCGATTGTTGAGACGTCCCAGGTGCGACCAATGCGGCGGATGAAATTTTCGTATCTGGACGCCCGCTTGCGTCATTTTTTCAATGAGGTCCTTTTCCACTTTTGCACTGCCAACCCAGTCGAGCAGTACATGAACCTTAACGCCATTGCGCGCCCGCTCGGATAGCGCATCGGCAAACTCCTTGCCGATGTCGCCCGCCCAATAGATGTAGGTCTCGAAGGTGATGGACGTCTGAGCGCCACGGATCGCGGCGAGCATTGCCGGGAAAATTTCGTCGCCGTTCTGCAACACCTTGTGGTGATTGCCGGGGATAAACTGCGGCCCCAGCAGTACGCCCAGTTCATGCAGGAAACGCGGATCATCGAGAGCGTAGAGCCGCTCGATGCGCTGCTCGATTTTTTTCTCGCTGCCAGTGAGGTTGATAGCCACGATCACTCCGACCAGCGTGAGTATTACGGCGCCCAGTACGTACATCATCGTTCGGCTTGTCCACTTGAATTTAAACATGCCGGGATTGTGGCCCGATAAATTCGTGGATGCAATCAGCGAAGCGCCAATATTTTCCATTTTGAACCAGCTTGACGCAGATGCGACTTGTTGCTGCACCACACCGTATAGAGAGCGGAAGTGACAAAAAATTCGCTGTAGGCGTTGCCCGACAAATGAATCGGTATGCACGAAGTGATCGATGCGCGTTTTCGGAATGGCCTCGCATTAACGCGGCACTTAAGCTAACACCACATTGCCGCTGGCCGTTTGGCGATGCAACCGTAACGCAGATTAACTCAACTTTAAAAGGAGTATTTGAACCCATGAACTTCATCATCTGGCTAATTGTTGGAGGCATCATTGGCTGGCTTGCCAGCATTGTCATGAAGACGAACGGACAACAAGGCATGTTTCTGAACGTCGTCGTTGGAATTGTCGGCGCGATGCTCGGCGGATGGGTGATTTCGCCGTTGGTGGGCATCGGTACGATCAATCAGGATAACTTCAGCATGCCTGCATTGCTCGTCTCGTTCTTCGGCGCGGTGATTCTTCTCGCCATCGTTAACTTCTTCAGGCGCTCAACCGCCCGCTAACGCGGCGGGAACGGCGTCTTGTCATAACTTTCAAAGGATATAAACATGAGCTATAAAACAGAAACGATCAAAACCACTGAAGCCACCAACCGCGACCCGATCACGGACGCCCCTGGCGCACATCCCATCGGTACCGGCATTGGTGCCGCTCTCGGTGGCGCAGCTGCTGCAATGGGAACCGGAGCAGCCGTTGGCGCCGTCACCGGTACCGTTGTCGGACCGGTAGGGACAGTGATCGGTGCCGCAGTGGGTGCCATCGTTGGTGGTCTCGCTGGCAAAGGTGTTGCTGAAGTTATCGATCCGACGGTTGAAGAAACCTATTGGCGCGAAAACTACGTCAGCCGCCCTTACGTCAATGGCGGCAGCTATGATGATTATGCTCCGGCATACAAGTACGGGGTGAGCTCGTACAGCAAGCACGCTGGCCGCAGCTTTGATGAAGTCGAAACCGATCTCTCCCGTGACTGGAATTCGGCGCGTGGTACATCAAAGCTCGACTGGAACCGCGCGAAAGCTGCCTCACGTGATGCGTGGGATCGCGTTAGCGACACAGTAGAACGTGCTGTTCCTGGTGACTCTGACCGCGACGGCAAGTAAAGCAATAACCAGCGGCAGTCCGTCACCGGGCTGCCGCCGACAGTTGCCTTCAAAGGTGCAAAAAACCATCCACACGTGTTCGGTAGTTGTATTGGACCGGCGACGTCAGGGATATTGCGCGCGCGGCAGCGACTGGGCGGCGTGATGAAAAATTCGCAGCAAGCAGACCCAAATACTGCGAACGGTGCAATACACCCGCATTCGCATAATCTGCCGAAGTCGGCGGAAGATTTGACGCAGAGAAATGTTCACGCCATCATCGGGCTGGAGCGCGCTGCGAAAGCCTCAATCAGCGGCGGAGAGCGTCTGGCCTCCCGCATCGCGGCATTCTGCGGCAGCATGACGTTTGTATGGCTCCACTTTATTTGGTTTGGCGGTTGGGTTTTTTACAACATCTCACCCCTGTTTGCACACCACCCTGACCCGTTTCCGTTCACGCTTCTGACGTTGACGGTTGCCCTGGAGTCGATCTTCCTGTCGTCGTTCATTCTGATCGCCCAGCGCCACGAGACGCAACTAACAGACCAACGCAATCACCTCGATCTGCAGATAAATCTGCTCATCGAGCAGGAAAACACCAAGATGTTAAAGATGCTGAAAAGCATCGCCGCCAAGGTGGGCGCGGGCATTGAGCTGGATCCAGAGTTGGCGATACTGGAAGAATCGACGCGCCCGGAACAGTTGCTCGATCAAATCGAAAAAGCGATCACAAAGCAATGATGCACGTTCACCCCTTTGTTTGTGCTGCTGACCTGATTTCCGACCAACCTTTTACCCGGCAACGCAGCCTTCAGCGTTGTACGGGCGCATGTCTGATCGCGACATCGTATGAGCCGAAAACCTGCTGGACGGACTTCACCTCGGGTAGCACATAGACAAGCGCGCGGTGTTTAACGAAGGCTGGTTTGATGTGCGCGTTATAAAACGCAACAGGCACGTTGATGCAACCATAGGAAATACGATTGTCCTCGACCGTTAGAGTCGCGAGCCGCTCCAGCCGACGCTCCCTGGTATTTGTGGTGCGTACGCGATGCATTGAGACGGCTGCATCGTAGTCAACCCATACCACGTCTTCGCCAAGGTTGTTGCGGCCGCGTTCCGCCACGAATCGCCCTGCGGGTGTCGTCCTTTCCGCCGGTTTAACAGCGGCGATCGGCTTCAAGCCAATGCCCGGAACGGAGTCATCACCT
>JBKJMK010000286.1:0-47860 GCA_046596005.1 Usitatibacteraceae bacterium
TCGCCATAGCTAAAAAATCGATAACGTTCAGCAACAGCATGCGCATACACGCGCTGGATATTTTCCGTGCCCGCGAACGCCGACACCAGCATCATCAACGTCGACTTGGGCAAATGAAAATTGGTGATGAGCCGATCAACCGTGCGGAATGCGTAACCTGGCGTAATCATGATTCGCGTCTCCGCAGTTTCGGCTGTCAGTGTGCCGCTGCGCGATGCCGCCTCCAGCGTGCGCATGCTGGTTGTCCCGACCGCGACCACGCGTCCATCGACCTCTTTTGCGCGAGCAATCGCTGCAACCGTTTCCGGCGGTACGTGATACCACTCACTGTGCATGACATGTTTAGAAATGTCGTTGTCCCGAACCGGCTGGAACGTGCCCGCGCCGACGTGCAGCGTGACGTAGGCAAGCGCGACACCCTTTGTTCGCAAGATTCCCAGCATCGCTTCGTCAAAATGCAAGCCCGCCGTCGGTGCGGCGACCGATCCGGCGTGTCTGGCATAGACGGTCTGATAACGCTGTTCGTCTTCATTGTCTGCGGGGTGGGTGATGTACGGCGGTAGCGGGACGTCGCCGAAGCGATGCAGGATTTCATGCACGCCGAGATCACCTTCGAAGTGCAACTCAAACAAATCGTCCACGCGTGTCCTCATCGTCGCCACAATGTCTTCAGCAAACATGAGCCGACTGCCGGGCTTAGGCGATTTCGACGCGCGCACATGCGCGAGCGCACTTTTGCCGTCGGCGAGCACGCGCTCAACCAGGACTTCGACACGACCTCCACTTTCCTTGTGTCCGTGCAGCCGCGCCTTGATGACTTTGGTGTCATTGAAAACAAGGATATCGTTTGGTGCAATGAGCGCGGCTAAATCAACGAACTGGCGATCCGTGATTAAGCCAGTATTGCCATCGGCATGCAGCAGGCGACTTCCAGCTCTTTCTTTGGCAGGATGTTGCGCGATCAATTCTTCGGGGAGGTGGTAATCGAAATCAGTCAGCTTCATATGCACGGTAAATTTCCACTCGCCGTCTCTGCTTGGCGAAGTATTGCCTCTTTGGAAGCAAATTCCTGGCACACTGTCGCGTCGATCGCCATTTGGAGAGGCTTTCATGGCATTTTATGCCTGCGATCCGCGCCAGTGCCAGAGCTTGGTGCAGAAAGTTAAAACGAATACGCTGCATTCAACCCGACCAGAACGTTGCGCCCCGGTGCCGGTTCAAAGTAGCGTCCTCGTGCCTCAGCCACAATCACCGAACCGATATAGCGATGGTCGGTGACGTTTTCAACCCGCACAAATTCGCTGATGCGCAAATTGCCGCGAACACCTATCGCGAATTGTTGCTGAAAGCCGGCGCGCACGTTGGCAACGCCAAATCCCGCCGCCGCGTCGGTGTTGGCTTCATTCACATAAATTTTTTCCGACGCGCGGTATTCAATGCCGGCGTGGAAACCCGAGAGCTGATGTCGCCATAGCAGTTCGACGAATAGCACCGAGCGCGCCACCCCCGGCAGCAGATTACCGGACGGCACCAGCACCGGCGGTGTACCTGCGCGATAGGCGTCCTTGAAGCGTGCATTCAGCCAGGTGTATGCAGCGTAGGTTTCAAGGCCAAACGGCAGGACACTTTCGAATGACAGTTCAAGGCCGTCGCGCTGCGTGCGCGAGGCATTGCGGAAATCACTGCGGCCCGCGGTCGAAGAATTGGTGACGATTTCATTGCGCGTGTCGATACGAAACAGCGCGGCATTGATGCGCGTACTGCCGCTGACCATTGTCTTGACGCCGAACTCGGCATGGCGACTGCTGGCCGGTTGCAGGGCGAAGTTAAAACCGGTGGTGCCACCCGGCCGATAAGCAAGTTCAGCAAAGGTCGGCGTTTCAAATCCTTCGCCGTAGTTCGCGTACACGTTCCACTGCGGTGCCAGCTTGAACAACACACCCAGCACCGGCGTGGCGCGTGCGTAACTGACCTTGCCGCTGTCGTCGGGATTAACGCCGACGATATAGTGATCCGAGGAATCGAATTTCACCCGGCTGTGGCGCGCACCGCCGCTGAGGCTCAACGCATCTGCGACCTGCCATTCGGCCTGTGCATAGAAATCAGTATTGCCAACCCGATCATCCTCATCGCGTTTCAGAACGCCCTGTGTACCAGCGTTGTTGACGAAGCCACGGCGCCGTTCGTTGAGGCGATCAGCGTCGACGCCGGCAGAGAAGGTCAGCGCCCGATTGGCAACCAATGTGCGCCGCGTCCAGCGCAACCCCATGCCGCCGTAGGTTCTGTCGAGGTCAACCACACCGCCTGCACCCAGTGGTGTATTGCCGTCCTGGCTGAGGAACTGCTTCACAGTACGGCCACCGCCGTAGAGTCTGGCTTGCAACGCGCCGCCCGCGGTGTCTGCATCGCCAAGGTCATAGATCGCGCCAAGCTGATTCTGGCGAATACTCTTTCGCGTGTTGAACGTCAGCGCCGAGATATCGACCTGACGCCAATCGGTTTGCACTTGCGCGCGCGTCAGGCCCAGTGGATCCTGTGTGTCCGGCTGATTCAGGGCATTCGCGACCAGCGTAAGTTTTCCTGTGTAGACCGGAACGCTGAATTTGGCGTTGAGCTGGTCGCGCGTTGCGGCGCTGTGGACCCGATAGCCATCGGTACTGAAGCGTGAAATATCGACAACGTAGTTCAGACTATCTTCCTGCCCCCCAAACTGCATGCCAACTTTTTTCGCACCGTAACTTCCTGCAAAAAAGGAACCGCTGACGGTCGGCACTGCCGGGCCGTCCGCTGTGAAAATCTGCACCACGCCACCGGAAGAATTGCCATACAAACTCGCAAACGGGCCGCGCAAGACTTCAATGCGTTCCGCCGAGGATAGATTGAACGTCGCCGCCTGCCCCTGTCCGTCGGGCATGGTGGCGGGAATACCGTCGGCGATGAGCCTGACGCCGCGCACCCCGAAAGTGGCTCGCGCGCCGAAGCCGCGTGAGGATATCTGCAAATCCTGCGCGTAATTCTGGCGATTCTGCACCACGATGCCTGGCACACGATTGAGCACTTCGGAAAGATTGACTTGCGGCTTGGCCTCAGAGATCACCCCTGCATCGATGCGATCAATCGCCATTGGCAGGTTGAAGCCGTCCTGCTGCACGCGTGTGGCGCTGATGACAAGTTGCGGAATGCTGGGCACCACGGCAGCCGACGTTTGCGCAGCGGCGGTAACAGTGGCACAAAGCAGAAACACGCCGCAACTCAGATACCGGCTTCGGATCATTGCTTCAATCTCGCCATGGTGCCGTCGATGTCCTGGCGCGCAACGGTTTTGAAGCCCACGCAACTGGGCGCTCAAAAACAGCCGTCAGCGCCGCAATCACCCACTGAGCGAGAAGGAAAACTTTCATATCGACTCCAAAATTAAAAATCCCCGCTACGCATGAACGCGCGGCAGGGACTGTCATCTACATACTTACTTCTTTTTGTAGCTAATGCTTGAGTTTGATGATTATTTCGTCGCTTTGATCGGCAACGGAAAATACGCGTAAGCCTGCTTCGGTGCCGCCGACTCTTCCTGTCGCTTCAATTCCTCAAGATTCTGCTTTTTGTCCCACCACGTTGCGCGGTTGGTTTTCTGCAGTTCTTTGAGTTCAGGATTTTTTTCCATCAAGTCACGAACAAATTTGGTGATATCGGATTCGTACATGGCAGTTTTCGCAGCAGAGAATTGGCCTTCATCTTATCATTGCACCGGCCCGGATCATTCACCCAGACTGATAAATTAGTGAACCTGGCACGGCCTTTGCTGAAACTTGTTACTTTCAAATGAATAAATCCAGTTCATCAAACGACAAACCGCTCATGGAACTGCGTTACCCGAAGTCCTTTTTGGGCCTGCTGCTGGTCGGCTTTGCGATCGTTGCGTTGCCGCTGATCGCAGGTCTGGTGTCGAATGCTTTTTCGATTGAGCGGCTATCCGAGCAGAGTCAGAAAGCGGTATTCAATGCAACCATTGCGACACAGAATGCCCGGCAACTTTCTTCCGTCGCGCTCGCGATGGAACGTTCGGCGCGTTTTTATGCGGTCTCTGGTGACCGTGATCTGATCGAAGTTTACAAACAATCCCGCGATAGTTTTCGAAAACTGCTTGGCGAGTTTGTCGCGTTGCCATCAGCACATGATATGCAGGCGGCAGTAGACGCGGTGCAGCAACGGGAGACAGGCATTTTTGCATTGTTGACCGAAAAGGCACCTTCGTCCGAATTTGCCAGACAGCTCGAGCGTGATTTCGCCGATCTTGCATTGCGCACGCAAGCACTGAACACGCTTGCCAATCAGTTAATCGAGCAGGAAGTCGCCGCATTGAAAACATCGGCAGCGAAGTCGCGCAATCAGGTCATCTGGCAACTGCTGGCGATGATTCCATCGGCACTGCTGATGATTGCCGGTTTTACGTACCTGCTGGCGAGGCCTATTCGCGATCTGGATGAGGCCATCCATCGTCTGGGTGAAGGCAAATTGGCCAAACGCATTCGCGTCAGTGGCCCGCGTGACATTGAAATGCTGGGGGAACAACTGGATTGGCTGCGTCAGCGCCTGATTTCGCTCGAAGATCAGAAGACGCGTTTTTTTCAGCATGTTTCGCATGAACTAAAAACACCGCTCACTGCGCTGCGCGAGGGCTCTGATCTGCTGAGTGATGAAGTGATTGGCAAGCTCAACGATGAGCAGCGCGAAGTTGCCGCCATACTTAAGCAGAATTCGCTCACGCTTGAAAAGCTGATTCAGGATTTGTTGACCTATTCGCAAGCACAGTCCTCCGACCGTCTTGGTCGCAAGACCGCACTCGACATCAAGGCGTTGCAATTGCGTGATCTCATCGATGATGTGATCAATGCGCAGCGGCTCGCGATCATCGCCAAATCAATCACCGTCAAACGCGAATGCGAAAAGACAACCTTTCAAGGCGATGCCGAAAAGCTGCGTGTCGTTATCGATAACCTGCTATCAAACGCCATCAAATATTCACCGCCGGGCGGCACCATCGTGCTGCGCCTGGGCAAACACAATGACCACGCGGTGATTGAAGTGATCGACAGCGGCCCAGGCATTCCAGTGGAAGACCGTGATCGGATTTTTGATCCGTTTTATCGCGGCAAGAGCGCAGCAGCATCGGGTACCAAAGGTTCAGGGCTGGGCCTCGCGATCGTGCGCGACTATGTTGAGTTGCACCAGGGAACGGTAAAGGCGATTGCGGCCACAGGTGCGCATTTTCGCGTTAGCCTCCCCAAGACCACAACCGCCATTTGATGGAATTCCCTTGAAACTGAAATTGATTTTTTTGCTCGCTTACATTTGTCTGTTCGGTGCCTGCGCACTCGAACCCAAACGGGTGGAGCCTCTGGTGGCGCGGACAATTGAACAAGTTGCTGCGCCGTCGGAAGTCGACCAGCTGCTGGCGTACATGATGCAATCGCGCAAGCTTGACGCGCGCGAGCTAGCAGCCGAGCGTGAACAGATGCGCAATACATTTCACTCGGAAAAATCCGAGTTCAATCGCGTCAAGCTGGCGATGTTATTGACGTCATCTACCGCAACATCGGCAGCTTCTGCGAACGATGATGGCGAGCTTGCAGCGTTGCTCGAGCCCTTGGTCCGCGGCGCAAACGCGTCAACTACGGACGCTGCAATGGACGCGCAAAAGACGGAAGTTCGCGCGCTGGCAATATTGCTCGCCGGTATGGCCCAAGAACGTAAAAAACTGCGCGATTTGTTGCGCGAAACGCAAACTCGCCTAAACACATTGCGGCGCGATGACACGAAGGAAATGGAAGTTCGCGCATTGCGCTCGCGCGTGGCAGAACTTGAGCGTAATCTTGCGGCACTGAAATCCATTGATCGTAGTGTCAATCGCAGGTCTGAAACGCAGCGCACCGAAACGCTGCGTGTGGATCCCCCTAAGTGAGCAGTCCGCAAATGCAAAACCTGTTACTGGTTGATGATGACCCCGATCTCCTGAAGTTGCTGTCTATTCGCCTGAAGGCGAGCGGATTTCGGGCCACCACTGCCGTCAGTGGCGAGCAAGCATTATCGATGATTGCCGCCGAGCGACCCGATTTGGTGATCACTGACCTGCGCATGGCAGGCCTCGATGGCCTGGCGTTATTTCACGAAATCGAGCGCCGCCACACGGGCTTGCCGGTCATCATACTGACGGCGCACGGCACGATACCGGATGCAGTCGCCGCGACAAGACAGGGCGTGTTTGGCTATCTCACCAAACCCTACGACGCGAATGAATTGCTGGCACAGGTACGACGCGCATTGTCGCTACATGGCAGCGGCGGTTCCTCTGTTTCAGGGGCGGGGTTAACGTCGAGCAAGACCGATGCAGCATGGCGCAGTGAAATTGTTACCAGAAGCCCGGCGATGGAAGACTTGTTATTGCGCGCAGAGCGGATTGCGCAAGGCGATGCGAGCGTACTCATTCAGGGCGAGAGCGGTACCGGCAAGGAGTTGCTTGCGCGTGCCTTGCATCGCGCCAGTCGGCGTGCTGAGCGTCCTTTCGTGGCCATCAACTGTGGGGCGATCCCGGAAGCATTGTTGGAGTCGGAATTATTTGGCCACAAGAAAGGCGCCTTTACCGGAGCCACTACTGACCACCCGGGACTGTTCGTGGAAGCGCATACAGGCACCTTGCTGCTCGATGAGATCGGCGATATGCCGCTGGCGTTGCAGGTAAAACTCTTACGGGTTCTCGAAGCGCGCGAAATCCGTGCTGTCGGCTCGACCAAAACGATACCGGTCGATGTTCGCGTCATCTCGGCCAGTCATCGGGATTTAAACCAGGCCAAAAAAGAGGGTGCTTTTCGCGAGGATTTATTCTATCGATTGAACGTCGTTACGCTTAAGTTGCCTGCGCTTCGGGAACGTCGCGAAGACATCCCGTTGCTGCTTTCGCATTTCCTGAAGGAGCTTTCCAGGCGATACGAGAAGAACGTAAATGCGCTTTCACATGATGCGCTGGAGATCATGTGTGCCGCTGCATGGCCGGGAAACATCCGCCAGTTATACAACGTCGTCGAACAAGTGGTAGCGCTCTCCTCGGGAGAAATTGTCTCGACGAAAATTGTCGAACAAGCGATGCAGATGGAAATGCAAGGGCTCGATTCCTTCGAAGAGGCGCGCCGCCGCTTTGAGTATGACTATCTAACCCGCCTGCTGAAACTCACCCAAGGTAGCGTGACGCAAGCGGCAAAACTGGCTAAACGCAATCGCACTGAGTTTTACAAGCTGCTCCAGCGACATGGAATCGAAGCCACCCACTTCAAGCCAACAACCAATTGAGTGCCTATCTCAAGTTGAATGTTGCGATGCGGAAAGCGTCGCATTTGATCGCCAACCGTCGCTATTTAGAGACAAATATTCACCTGCGTAATCAGCGACTTAGAATTTAGTATTGAATTTTGTCGCTATTTGACGACAAACACGTTCGATTGTTAGCCTCATCAATCGAGCGAAAATACGTTAACAAATTGTTTTTTAACAATTTAATTATTCTGGCACAAGGGTTGCTGATATAGCTTGAATGCTTTTGGATCACCCTCCCTCCCTGGGTGCTTCGGTGGTTTGGCTAGGTCCCCAAATCCCGCAGGTTCTCCTCTAAAAGCATTCGAGAGTGCGCCTTCAGGGGCGGTCGAAAGACTGCCCCTACTTTTTTGTGCCACTAACTTTACCTAATCGCACTCCTCGATCCAAGCCATCTGGATCGCCTCCAGTATTTTTTCTCCTGATTTGTTTGGGTCGTCATCAAACTCCACCAACTCGCATACCCACTGATGTAAATCGGTGAAGCGGATGATTTTCGGATCAACGTCGGGAAACTTGTCGCTCAGTTGAATCGCAATTTCAAGGCTATCGGTCCATTTGAGCGGCATCAGTGGTTCTCCCGCGCGTGATTGATGGTGTACTTCGGGATCTCGATCACAAGTGGTGTATCTCGCACCTTTGCCTGACAGGATAATCGCGACAATGGCGTCAGGCCCCATGCCATATCGAGCATGTCTTCTTCCTTTTCTTCCTGCTCGTCGAGCGAATTCAATCCTTCACGCACGATCACGTGGCAGGTCGTACAGGCACAGGATTTTTCGCAAGCGTGTTCGATCGCGATGTGATTGCGCAGCAGAGCGTCACACACCGTTTCGCCATTGGGTGCATCGAATTCAAGACCGCTTGGGCAAAGTCTTTCATGCGGCAGTACGTGGATTTTTGTCATGGTGCGCTGTTACTTTCGGCTGTGGACAATGCAGGTTTGTGCATATTGCCGCCAAGCGCTGCATCAACTGTTTTACCCTTAAGCGCTGCGGCCACGCCTGCGTCCATCCTGCGCGCAGCGAAATTCTCGGTCGCTTTCGAAACCGCCGCAATCGCCTCTTTGATGACGCGATGATTTTCGCTGGCGGTACTCGTTTGAAGGATACCGAGGCTCGCTTCAATTTCAGCACGCTCGATGTTGTCGAGTAGTTTATCGCCGTCCTTTGCCACTGCCGCGTTTACCGCTTCGATCAATCGCGCAGCATCCACACGTTCCTCGGCGAGTGAACGCGCATCGGCGTCCTGTCTCGCATACTTAAAACTGGCCTGCAACATGTCGGCAATTTCGGCATCCGTCAAACCGTAAGAAGGTTTAACGTCGACGCTGGCTTCTACACCGCTTGTCATCTCGCGCGCCGCAACAGAAACCAGGCCATCGGCATCCACCTGAAAGCTCACGCGAATGCGCGCGGCACCCGCAACCATTGGCGGAAATCCGCGCAGCGTGAATTGCGCGAGCGAGCGACAGTCCTTCACCAGTTCTCGCTCGCCTTGCACCACGTGAATCGACATCGCTGTCTGGCCGTCCTTGAATGTCGTGAACTCCTGCGCGCGCGCGACGGGGATCGTCGAATTGCGCGGGATCACTTTTTCCGTTAACCCGCCCATTGTTTCCAGGCCGAGCGACAGTGGGATCACATCGAGCAACAACATATCGTCGCCAGACTTGTTACCCGCGAGTACGTTTGCCTGAATCGCAGCGCCAATGGCGACCACTTTGTCGGGATCCAGATTGTTGAGCGGCGTTTTGCCAAAGAAATCTGCGACCGCGCGTTGAACGTGCAGCATGCGCGTGGCTCCGCCGACCATTACCACGCCATCAATATTTTCATTCGTGAGTTTTGCGTCGCGCATCGCTTTCTTGACTGGCAGCAGAGAACGCTCGACAAGTCCTGCCGTCATGGCATGAAATTCGGCACGTGACAATTTCACGTTGAGTGTTTGCCCGTATGAGAGCGACACTTCAGCATGTGCGTGGACGCCGACGGTGAGTTGTTCTTTCACTAATCGGGCGGTCATGAGCAATTTGCGCAAATCCTTGTGGTCTGCACTCACCAAACCGTGCATTTTTCGCCAGTGCGCGGCGACAGCTTGGTCGAAATCGTCGCCACCGAGTGCTGAGTCACCATTGGTCGCCAACACCTCAAACACGCCGCGGGTCAATTTCAGTATCGAAATATCGAAGGTGCCACCGCCTAAATCAAACACCGCAAAGGTGCCTTCACTCGCGTTATCGAGCCCGTACGCAATCGCCGCCGCAGTCGGCTCATTCAACAGTCTTAAAACGTTAATCCCCGCGAGTTTCGCGGCGTCTTTGGTGGCTTGGCGCTGCGCATCGTCAAAGTACGCTGGCACCGTGATTACCGCGCCTACCAAATCGCCACCCAGTGAGTCTTCCGCTTGCACACGAAGCACTTTCAAAATTTCCGCTGAAACGTCTACGGGCGACTTCACACCAGCGACAGTCTGGATTTTGACCATACCCGGCGCATCGATAAACCGGTAGGGAAGTGCCCCATATTTAGCGACATCCGCCAGTCCGCGGCCCATAAAACGCTTGACTGAAACGATTGTGTTGGCGGGATCTTCCGCCTGCTCGGCCTTTGGTTTTGCGCCGACTTCAAATTTTCCATTGGCGAAGTAGCGCACCACCGATGGCGTTAGCTTGTCGCCACCATGATTCAGCAGAACCTCGGCCGTACCGCTCTTCACGGTCGCGACCAGTGAATTGGTGGTTCCTAGATCAATGCCGACCGCGAGCCGATGCTGATGCGGCGCGGTGGATTCGCCGGGTTCGGCAATTTGTAAAAGCGCCATCGTTAGTGAATTCCTTTGATCGGCTGGCCGTACGTAAACTCGACGATATGACCGTCAGGGTCGCGCAGCATGGTGTAATAACCGACACTGCCACCGACGTCGCGTGGTTCACAGTGCAGGGCGTTCAGCGCCTTACCAAGATTCGCTTTCACTTCGATCTCATCACGCGTATCGCATTGAAATGCAAGATGATCGAGCCGATCCCTGACCTCGCCTTCCTCGATCACAAACACAAACGGCGGGTTGGCTTTATCAGCACCGCGGGGACCGAGCCAAACGGTGGAACCACCCTCTTCGCGCCGATCACGCACGACCACCATCTCGCAAATATCGCGATAGAACGCGATGGAACGTTCGAAGTTGGAAACGGTAAACGTCAGATGTGTAAAGTGCGCAGCCATTGGCATCTCCATCAGTTTTCAAGCTCGACCATTGCGTCGTCAATTTCCTCACCGAGTTTTTCGAGAAAACGAAGTTTGCGCACGGTGTCTTTAGCGAGGGACATTTCATCAGCGTCTGCCAACTGCGCGCGCAAATGCGAGAAAAGTTTTTCTTCTTCTACATGCTTCGTGAGTTTCAGCTTTTTAAGAACCACTTCATCTTTGGCCTCTTTTGCCGCCAATACTGACTCACGCCATTCCATCTGCTGCATTAAAAACGCCAACGGCATCGCGGTATTGCGTTCTTCTTCCGTATCGATTCCGTTGAGCGCTAAAAAATATCGCCCGCGGTTCAGTGGCGACTTTAACGTGCGGTACGCTTCATTCGTCTGCGTTGCCCACTGTGCGGCGAGACGTTTTTCTGCATCGCTCGCGGTTACGAAACGATCAGGATGTACTTCCCGCTGCACTTCGCGATACGCGCGTTCAAGCGACGGCGTATCGAGCGCGTAGCCGAACGGTAAATCAAAAAATTCAAAGTGGTTTTTGGAAAAATCCAGATTCATATACGTAAAAAAGGGGCGCGCATTGTGCCGCCCCCAATCCTTGCGCCAACACTCTCCCGCCAGGGAGACCGGAGTTAATCAGACGTTGAACGACTCACCGCACCCGCATTTATCCTTTTCTTGCGGATTATTGAACTTGAAACCCTCGTTCAATCCTTCGCGGACAAAATCGAGCTCAGTTCCGTCAATGTAGACCAGGCTTTTCGGGTCAACGAATACTTTTACGCCGTGACTTTCAAACGTTTGATCCCCGTCGTTTACCGCATCGACGAATTCCAGCTTGTATGCCATGCCCGAACAACCGGTGGTACGCACGCCAAAGCGCACCCCAACCCCCCGCCCACGTTTGGCGAGATAGTTTTGCACGTGGTTTGCGGCACGATCAGTAAGTGTGATTGCCATTGTGTCGTTTCCGGTCGCGTCAGGCAGCTTGTTGTTCTGCAACTGCCGCAGCGGCAGGGTGTTTTGCTTTGTAATCCGCAATTGCCGCCTTGATCGCGTCCTCAGCAAGAATCGAGCAGTGAATTTTCACGGGCGGGAGTGCGAGTTCTTCCGCGATCTGGGTATTTTTTATCTGTCCAGCCTCGTCAATCGATTTTCCTTTTACCCACTCGGTCACGAGTGAGCTTGATGCGATCGCAGACCCACAGCCGTAGGTTTTGAATTTGGCATCCTGAATAATTCCATCCGGGCCGACTTTGATCTGTAGTTTCATCACGTCGCCGCAGGCAGGTGCCCCAACCATGCCGGTTGCGACACCGTCTTCGTCTTTGCCGAATGAACCGACGTTGCGGGGGTTTTCGTAGTGATCGATTACTTTTTCTGAATATGCCATGTTCGTTACTCCAGTTATACCGTTAGTGTGCAGCCCACTGCACCTTGCTGATATCCACGCCATCCTTGTGCATTTCCCAAAGTGGCGACATGTCGCGCAACTTCTCAATGCGCTCATTCAACAGCTTGATCGCGAAGTCGATATCGGCTTCCGTCGTGAAGCGACCGATTGAAAAGCGAATCGAGCTATGTGCAAGCTCGTCGTTACGCCCCAGAGCACGCAACACGTACGATGGCTCCAGCGACGCTGATGTGCAAGCTGAGCCTGAAGACACCGCGAGCTCTTTGATCCCCATGATGAGCGATTCGCCCTCGACAAAGTTAAAACTCACGTTAAGGTTATGCGGCACCCGATTTTCCATATCGCCATTGACATATACCTCTTCCATTCCTTTGACGCCGGCAAACAATTTATCTCGCAGCATGCGGATACGTTCATTCTCGGTCGCCATTTCGAGCCGTGCGATACGAAACGCTTCGCCCATGCCGACAATTTGGTGCGTCGCCAAAGTGCCGGAACGAAATCCCCGCTCGTGCCCGCCGCCGTGCATTTGCGCCTCTAAGCGGATACGCGGTTTGCGTCGCACATAAAGCGCGCCCATCCCTTTCGGGCCATAGGTTTTATGCGCAGAAAAACTCATCAAATCCACTTTGAGCGTTTGTAGATCAATCGGTACTTTGCCTGTTGCCTGCGCACTATCGACATGGAAAATGATGCCCCGCTCGCGGCAGATTTCGCCGATTTCAGCAATTGGCTGAATCACGCCGATTTCGTTATTGACCATCATTACCGAGACCAAAATGGTATCCGCGCGCAACGCGGTTGTGAACGCCTGTATATCGATAAGACCATCGGTCTTCACGTCAAGATACGTCGCCTCAAACCCCTGACGCTCAAGCTCGCGCACTGTGTCCAGTGTGGCTTTGTGCTCGGTTTTGATCGTAATGACGTGCTTGCCTTTGGTCTGGTAAAAATTGGCTGCACCTTTCAACGCCAGATTAATTGACTCGGTCGCGCCGGAAGTCCAGACAATTTCCTTGGCATCGCAGTTGACCAATTTCGCGACTTCCTCACGCGCATTTTCGACCGCTGCTTCAGACGTCCAGCCATAACTGTGGCTACGCGAAGCGGCATTGCCGAAATTCTCTGTCAAGAATGGAATCATTTTCGACGCCACGCGCGGATCGACCGGTGTGGTGGCAGAGTAGTCGAGATAGATTGGTTGTTTCATGGCGTTCATTTGAGTTGGACTAGATAGCGACGACAGGAGTTGCAATTCGATTACGATTTTTTGAAAGCGTGTCTGGATGCATCTTGAGTAGCGACACCTGTCCCGACACGGGTTCTGCACGCTGCCTCTCAACGAGCTGAGCGAGCGTCACTCCGGCGAGATAAGTAACCACCGTGGTGTTCAGACTTTCCCAAAGATCGTGCGTCATGCAACGGCGATCGCCGAGACAGTTGTCACGGCCTTCGCACTGCCGCGAATCGATCGGCTCCTCCACCGCTTTGATGATATCGGCAACCGTTAACTGATCGAGCGGCCTACCGAGATTGTAACCACCCCCAGGACCACGCACACTCTCAACCAAGCTACCGCGACGCAATTTGCTAAACAATTGCTCAAGGTAGGAGAGCGAGATCTTTTGCCGCGCGCTGATGTTCGCAAGCGTTACTGGGCCATTCTGCGCGTGCAGGGCTAAGTCCAGCATGGCGGTAACGGCGAAACGGCCTTTGGTGGTGAGTCTCATGGCGCTGTCCTGATAAACGCTACGGATGCAATTCTTCGTATTGTCCTACTAAACAACTCAAGTATATAAAAACCCAGTAATCTAGTCAACTATAGATGGAGTAACAAGTGTTCGCTTTCAAGTGCTGCGGCGGAGAACAAAACCCCAGTATAGGCGCGGGTTTCCAGCCATTTAGGCCCTGAAATGCCCACCAATGGCTGAGTTTGAATATTATCTACCCTGTCCGCTACCGGTCTTCTTCTGCGGTGTCACCTGTGCTTCCAACTCGGCAAGACGTGCAATCAGCATGGCGAGCTGCGCTTCCGATTGATCAGAGCGCCCGGCGAGGGTTTTCAAAATAGCGTTTAGTGGATCGTTTTCGTTCGTGGTAACCGCATAGGCAGAAAACGCGTGGCCCGCTTCGCCTGCTGCGACGCCCTCGACGATACGCGCCGGGATGCCAACGACGGTAGCACCAGGTGGCACTTCCCTGACGACCACTGAGTTGGAGCCGACTCTTGCACCCGCCCCGACGATGAATGGACCAAGAATTTTTGCGCCCGCACCGACCGTCACACCATTGCCCAAGGTGGGGTGGCGTTTACCCTTATCCCACGAAACGCCGCCCAGCGTCACACCGTGATAAAGCGTGCAATCGTCGCCGATTTCGGCAGTTTCGCCAATCACAATGCCCATACCGTGGTCGATGAAGAATCGCCTGCCGATGGTTGCACCGGGATGTATCTCCACGCCGGTAAAAAAACGCGCTGTGTGCGAAGCCACACGGCCCAGCCATTTCAGGCCCATGCGCCACAATGGGCCGGATAGCCACCGATGCAACCAGATGGCGTGCATGCCCGGATAACACGTCACAACCTCCCACCAATTGCGGGCGGCGGGATCGCGTGCGTACACGCAGTTGATGTCTTCAGAGAGTCTGGTGAACATGGCTGGAATTGTCGTCTATTTTCAATATTTTGGGGCCGCTCGGCCAGTATTCAATCGCGGTGCGTTTTTTTATCCGCGGAGGATTGCTGGCAGGCTGCGAGCCATCCGCGCAGTAGTGATACTTCTTCTGGCTCCATGCGTGCGCGCGTGAACAATCGACGCATACGTGTCATAAACCGTTTCGGCACTTCTGGGTTTAGAAATCCGGTCGCAACGGCAATTGCTTCGAAGTGTTTCAAAAAGCCTTCAACCTCGCCAACACTGGCCAGTGGACGTTGGGTGTCGTTCGCAATACTGAATGCCGACGCTGCCATCATCACTTCGTACGCAGCGACCTGCACCGCTTGTGAGACATTGAGCGACGAATATTCATCATTTGCAGGTATTGCTGACACTAACTGACAGCGATCAACCTCTTCGTTTGACAAACACATCGCCTCGTTGCCGAATACCAGCGCGACATCCCCAAACGCGGCCTCCGATACGACAATTTCGGCCGCCTCGCGCAATGGTTTGAACGGGTGTGAGAGCTCGCGCTTTCTCGCCGTAAAGGCAATCGCAAAACGTACATCCGCGATCGCTTCATCGAATGTCGCCACAATTCTTGCACGCGCCAATACGTCGGTCGCCCCCGAAGCGAGTGCAATGGCGTCGCGATGTGTGGTCGCATTCGGCAGCTTTGGTGCGACCAGAACAAGGTTTGTGATTCCCATTGTTTTCATCGCGCGGGCGGCACTGCCGATGTTGCCCGGATGCGATGTTTCAACCATCACCACGCGCATACGCGCAAGCGGACTGATGGTTCTGACGGGAGGAGACGACAAAGAATCATTCATATAAAATAGCGGCTCAATCTTGCTCTTTACTGAAAATTAAAATGCATCCGATGTTAAATATCGCCGTCAAGGCGGCACGCCGTGCCGGTGCGATTATCAGTCGCGCCTCCAACGATCTTGACAAGCTCACCGTCGAGTTGAAAGCGCCGAATGATTTCGTCTCAGAGGTGGATCGCGCAGCTGAAGCCGCCATCATCGAGGTGCTCAAACAAGCTTATCCCCAGCATAGCATTCTTGCTGAAGAGTCCGGTGAGTCAAAAACAGAGTCTGATTATCAGTGGATCATCGATCCGCTCGATGGCACAACAAATTTTCTGCACGGCTTCCCGCAGTATTGCGTATCGATTGCGCTTGCCGTAAAGGGCGCGGTGAGTCAGGGCGTTATTTATGATCCGACCCGCAATGAGCTTTTCACCGCCTCTAAAGGTGGTGGTGCGTTTTTAAATGACCGCCGTATCCGTGTTTCCAAAAAAATTCAATTGCAGGAATGTCTGATCGGCACCGGATTTCCATCGCGTGAAATGCATAACTTTGATCGCTATCTCGCCACGTTCAAGGATCTCACACCGAAGTGCGCAGGCATTCGCCGCCCAGGTGCGGCAGCTCTTGACCTGGCGTATGTCGCTTGCGGACGCTACGACGGATTCTGGGAAATGGGCTTGAGCGCGTGGGATATGGCGGCAGGCGCATTGATGATCAAGGAAGCCGGCGGCTTGGTAACCGACTTTGCAGGGGAAGACGGGTATCTGAAGTCAGGCACCATCGTCGCAGCCACCCCGAAACCGTTTCCCGCATTGCTGCAAATCATTCAGTCGCACAAATAGCCTCGCCTGCAACCATGCATCGGATTGTGATTGTCGGTGGCGGTGCTGGCGGTCTCGAATTGGCGACGCGCCTGGGCGACAGACTCGGAAAACGCCGGGCCGCACAAATTACCCTGATTGATCGAAGCCGCACCCATTTATGGAAGCCACTGCTACACGAAGTCGCAGCGGGCAGCATGGATATCCACGCCCACCAACTCGACTACTTGGCGCAGGCGCGATGGCATCATTTCACTTTTGTACTCGGTGCGCTGGAAGGGTTAAACCGGTCGCGACACACAGTCGACGTCGGCGCAGTGTGCGACGACAATGACGACGAAGTCCTGCCTGCCAGACAAATAAAATATGACACCCTGATCATCGCGGTCGGATCGCAATCGAATGACTTCGGCATACCCGGTGTGCGTGAACACACATTTACGATCGACAGTTCCTGGGACGCACATTTATTTCACCGTCGCCTCGTCAATGCCTGCTTCAAAGCCAATTTTGGCAACGATGGCCGTATCATCAAGATTGTCATCGTCGGCGCAGGGGCAACGGGCGTCGAGCTAGCCGCAGAACTGCACAACACGACGCGCGTGCTGGCTGCATACGGCCTTGACCAATTCGACCCTGAAAAACAAATTCACCTCTCCATCATCGAGGCGGGGCCGCGCATTCTCGCCGGACTACCCGACTATCTTGCCGACGCCACGCATGACATTCTCAACAGTCTGAATGTCGACGTACTGTGCGGCGAACAGGTGACGGGTGCGAGCGACGATGCACTGTTCACCGCGTCGGGCAGGACGTTACCGGCCGATTTCGTCGTCTGGGCGGCTGGCGTGCGCGCCCCGGATGTGCTCAGGGAGCTCGATGACCTTGAGACGAATCATCTGAATCAACTTGTCGTACTGCCGACCTTGCAAACGACGCGGGACGAAAATATTTTCGCGTTAGGCGATTGCGCCGCGTGCCCGTGGGAAGATGGCCGAAACGTGCCGCCCCGCGCCCAGTCGGCACACCAGCAGGCCAGTCACATGGCGGGCACGATCAGGCGGCGCCTTGAAGGGGGCACAGGAAGTGCGCTTGCTGCATTTCACTACCGCGATTTCGGTTCACTGGTGTCGCTGGGTAACTACAGCTCGGTGGGCACGCTGATGGGATTTGTCTCGCGTGGTAGCGTGCGGGTGGAAGGCCTGCTCGCCAAAATGTTTTATATCTCTCTGTACAAGATGCACCTGATGGCGCTGCACGGCTTCTGGCGCATGGCGCTTGATACGCTGGCGCGCATCATCAAGCGCCAGACTGAACCCCGCGTGAAATTGCATTGACGATTTGATGATGCAATGAACGATAAAGCCTTCAGTCAACACACGCCAATGATGCAGCAGTATTTACGCATTAAGGCCTTACACGCCGATACGCTGGTGTTCTACCGCATGGGCGACTTCTACGAGTTATTTTTTAATGATGCCGTAAAGGCTTCAAAGTTACTTGGCATTACCCTCACCACGCGCGGCCAGTCTGCTGGCACACCGATCAAGATGGCGGGTGTGCCATTCCACGCGCTTGAACCCTACCTTGCCAAGCTGGTAAAACTGGGCGAATCGGTGGTCATCTGTGAGCAGATCGGCGAGGTAACCGGCAAGGGGCCGGTGGAACGCGCAGTAACGCGCATCATCACACCCGGCACACTGACGGACAGCGCGCTGTTACCTGAGGCCCGCGACGTATTGGTCGCGTCCATCCTGGTTCGGGATCATGTGCTGGGTATCG
The DNA here is from genome assembly GCA_046596005.1 of Usitatibacteraceae bacterium. Taxonomy (GTDB): domain Bacteria; phylum Pseudomonadota; class Gammaproteobacteria; order Burkholderiales; family Usitatibacteraceae; genus UKL13-2. The sequence goes on from JBKJMK010000286.1 coordinate 18,066, forward strand.
CGGCGTTGTCATTGGCGAGTGGACGGTTTCGTGTAATGGAAACATCATTCAGCCAACTCAATGCCGAACTTGAGCGTTTGCAGCCTTCCGAACTCGTTGTTGCCGAAAGCGCTGACGTCAACACAACTGGCGCGACCACCCGGCGAATGCCTGATTGGCAGTTCGACCTTGATTCAGCGCAGCGCTTACTCGCAAAGCAATTTGGGACAACTGATCTCAAAGGTTTTGGCTGCGTGGACATGCCGGTGGCCGTCGCGGCGGCAGGTGCGTTGCTTCAATATGTGCAACAAACGCAGCGGGGAGTATTGCCGCACATCGTTGGGCTCAGCGTCGAACGCCATGATGATTTCATCCGCATGGATGCGGCGACGCGCCGGAATCTGGAAATTTCCGAAACCATTACCCGCGAATCTGCGCCGACGCTTTTTTCGTTTCTGAATAACACCGCAACCAACATGGGCGCGCGGCAGTTGCGCGAGTGGCTGCACCATCCATTGCGCAATCGTGCCGCGGTCGTCGAGAGACTCGAAGCCAGCGTGGCAATAGCACCGTATACGGAAGCCATCCGCGCCGTCATTGGCGACTGGTCCGACGTTGAGCGTATCGTTACGCGCATCGCGCTCAAGACAGCACGGCCACGGGACCTGTCCGCGTTGCGCGATGCGCTTGCCACCCTTCCACAAGTGCATGCGCAAGTAGTGTTACTCAAAACTCCAGCATTGGTGCGGCTTTCAGAGGCATTATCTCTGGAAACCCGCATCCACGCTTGGCTTCAGGCCACGCTTAAAGATGAGCCTGCAACCAGCCTGCGCGATGGTGGCGTGATGCGTGATGGCTTCGATGCAGAGCTCGATGAATTGCGCGGCATGCAGTCCAACGCCAGCGGATTCCTGCTCGAACTCGAACGTCGCGAACGTGATCGCACTGGTATCTCCAACCTGCGCGTGGAATTCAATCGAGTGCATGGCTACTTCATCGAAGTCACGCAAGGGCAGCTAGACAAAGTGCCGGATGATTACCGCCGCCGACAGACGCTGAAAAACGCTGAGCGCTTCATCACGCCGGAATTGAAGGCGTTCGAAGATAAGGCACTGTCTGCCGGGGAGCGCGCATTAGCGAGAGAAAAATTTCTGTACGAGGCGCTGCTCTATCAACTATTGCCCTTTGTGCCGTCGCTTCATGCAATGGCGCGGGCCGTTGCGGAACTTGATGTGCTCTGCACCAACGCACGCAATGCAGCGCGCTTTAACCTGATACCACCAACATTCATTGACGATGACCGCATCACAATCCAGGGTGGCCGGCATCTGGTGGTAGAAAGCCAGGTGGAGAGTTTCATCGCCAACGATTGCGATTTATCGCGCTCTCGACAATTACTGCTCATCACCGGTCCCAATATGGGCGGCAAATCGACCTACATGCGGCAGGTCGCGCAGATTGTTCTGCTCGCGCACACCGGTTCCTTCGTACCGGCAATCCGCGCCGATATCGGGCGCATCGACCAGATCATGACGCGCATCGGTGCATCGGATGACCTTGCCGGGGGGCGTTCGACGTTCATGGTGGAAATGACCGAAGCTGCGGCAATTTTGAACAATGCGACCAGCAGCAGTTTGGTCCTCATCGACGAAATCGGACGCGGTACATCTACCTTCGATGGACTCGCGCTGGCATATTCCATTGCGCGCCACCTGGCAGAAAGCATTCGTTGCTACTGTTTGTTTGCGACGCATTACTTCGAACTCACGCACTTGAATGCAGAGCTGTCCAACCTGGCAAATGTTCATCTGGATGCCGTTGAATTGAAGGACAAGATTGTCTTCTTGCACAAGCTTGAATCCGGGCCAGCGAATCAGAGCTATGGCTTGCAGGTTGCGCAATTGGCTGGCGTACCGAAGTCGATCGTTCGCGGCGCGCGCAAGTACTTGAATAAACTCGAAGCTGCTGATGCAATGCCTGCATCACAAGGTAGCTTGTTCGTGCCGCCCGCCAAGCCAGTTGAGGCCGCGCCGCATGCGGTACTGGATGCATTGGCTGATCTGAGGCCAGATGAACTCTCGCCGCGGGAGGCCCTTGAAAACCTCTACAAGTTAAAGGCGCTGGGTGAAAAAACATGATTTTTATCGCTGGAATTTCAGGAAAGACCCGAACATGTTTGCGATTCGACAGTTATTTTTAACGAGCCTGCTGGTACTACTCGCCGGCTGCGCTACGCGCCCACCTGTCCCGTCCGCATTTTCGTTCGCGCTCATGGGTGATCAACAATACAACGCCAGGGAAGAAGCACTATTTCCACAAATGCTGGATGCCGTCAGCAAGGAGCAGCTTGAATTCGTTGTTCATGTCGGTGATTTCAAGGCCGGCGGCAATGCGCCATGCACCGACGCCTTGTTCATGCAGCGCAAAACTGAATTCAATCGTTCGCGCCACGCATTTATCTATACACCTGGTGACAATGACTGGGTGGATTGCAGGCGAACTTCCAACGGTGCGAGTGATCCGCTGGAGCGCCTGGCCAAGCTTCGCGAAGTGTTCTTTAGTGAATCACGTTCGCTTGGACAAAATACGATTGAATTGACTCAGCAAAGCGAAATTTTTCATGGCGATCCTGTCATTGCCCGCTATCGCGAAAACGCAATGTGGTTACAGGGCGGCATCGTTTTTGCAACTTTCAACATCCAGGGTAGCAACGACAATTTTGGGTTTGATGATGCAAACGACCGCGAACACGAAGCACGCACCCGCGCCAACATTGAATGGCTCAACGTGGCCATCAAGCGGGCACAGGAGCCAGACATTGCCGGTGTTGCGATTTTTTTACAAGCCAATCCCGGTTTCGAAGAGCAACCTGCAGATGTCGCCAAGAGCGGTTTTCGGCTGTTTCTCGAAGCATTCGAGGCGCGCGCAACATCACTTGGAAAACCAATCCTGTTCGCGCATGGCGATACGCATCAGTATCGCGTTGACCGTCCGTACTTAAGTCCGTTGGACAAGCGTCCGATTCCGAACGTTACGCGTGTAGAGACTTTTGGAAGCCCGGTCGTCAATTGGGTGAAGATTACCGTGGACCCTAACCTAAAGAACGGTCTGTTTTTTATCCAACCCGGCGGTTTTGCGCCGCCCTGAAATAACTAACGACTAGTGATGCGCGCCATGCGCGCCGTGCACATGGCCATGCGCAAGCTCTTCTTCGTTTGCCGCCCGCACATCTTTCACCACGCATGAAAACAACAGGCGTTCGCCGGCCAGAGGATGATTGCCATCGATGACGACTTGACCATCGGCAATATCAGTGACCGTATATACAATCCAGCGATCATCCTCTTCACCCTGTGGCACGCCCTCAAACTGCATCCCTACCGCCACATTCGCGGGTAAAGCGCTCTGCGGTTCAACCCGAATCAGATTTTCGTCATATTCGCCAAACGCGTCTTCCGGCTCCAACGAGATAAAGAACTCCTCACCCACCACCTTGCCATTCAGGCCCTGTTCAACGAGTGGAAATATGCCGCCATGACCGCCGTGCAGATACACCATCGTTTCTGTGGCACTGCCGAGGGCATTGCCGTCACTGTCTTTCAATTGTGCTTCAAGTGTAACAACCGAATTCTGCTCAATGACCATGTATCTGCCTGACAAGTTTTAGAACGGATGCGACGTGTTCACGAGGATTCAAGTCACGAAGGATGTGTCGCACCATGCCTTTTTTATCAATAACAAACGTCGCCCGATGCACGCACACATGCGAAACACCATTGGTGCCGTCATCTGTGAGTACTTCATATTTTTTCATTACTTCGCACTCGGCGTCCGATAACAACTGGAGCGAAAGTCCGTGTTTATCGCGAAACTCCTCGTGTACAAGGCAATCATCACGTGAGACCCCGAAAACGACGGTGTCGCACTCTTCGAACGATTCTTCGTGATCAGAAAAATTGATCGCCTCCATCGTGCAGACAGGCGTTCCATCGCGCGGATAAAAATACAGGACAACGTTCTTCTTGCCGCGGAAGCTGGAAAGCTGGATCATTTCCATACTCGCGTCAGGTAGTTCAAATGCGGGGGCTCTCGAACCAACGTGTAACATTGTCGTCCAGTTCAAATGTTGAATTACGTAACCTCTAAATTATTCTAACGCATTTTCTTTCCAGCTCTGCAACACCCTTTTTGAATGAAGCCAACTACGCAAAAAGAAATCAGCCGCAAGTCATTATTGCGAGCACTACCACTTCTCGGTGGAATCACTGCGGAAGTTTTTTTGCGCGATTACTGGCAGAAGAAACCACTCCTGATCCGCAATGCAATTGCCGACTTTGCCGCCCCCCTCAGCAAAAGGGAAGTGCTGACCCTGGCACGCCGCGAAGATGCCGAAAGTCGTTTGATCACACGCAACGGTGGCAACTGGCAGTTTGAACATGGTCCGTTTTCAGCAAGTGATTTTCGCCTGCCGAAAAATATTTTATGGACGGTGCTGGTACAGGACGTCCAGCATTTTTCGCATGAAGCTCATGAACTGCTAGCGAGATTCAACTTTATTGCGCAGGCGAGGGTCGACAACTTGATGGTGAGCTATGCGATACCGGGTGCCGGTGTCGGTGCACATTTCGACAGTTACGACGTTTTCCTTCTACAAGGTGCGGGCAGACGCCGCTGGCAGATTTCCAGCCAGCAGGATCTGCGCTTGAAACCTGATTTGCCGCTGAAAATTCTTTCGCACTTCAAACCAACGGAAGAATTTGTTTTGGAAACGGGTGACATGCTCTACTTGCCGCCGAGCGTTGCACACAATGGCATCGCCGAAACCGAATGCCTGACATGGTCTATCGGCTTCCGCGGCCCGTCGAAACAAGAGTTAAGCGTGGCCTTCCTTGACTACCTGCGAGATTCGCTACAATTGACAGGACAGTATGTTGATCCTGAGCTGAAATCAGCGCTGCATTCAGCGGAAATCAACCACGCAATGGGCCAACGTTTTGCGCATCTGCTACGCGAAGTCCAAATGGCATCAGGAGATGAGGCTACCATCCGCCGATTTACCGGATGCTACCTCACCGAACCAAAATCGCATGTCGTTTTCGATGCGCCTGATACGCCACTGACAACTGGCGCATTTCGCAAACTGGCAATGCGTCATGGACTCAGGCTGGATTTGAAGACGCGCGTCTTGTATGACGACGAAAATGTTTACATCAATGGCGAAGCGCACACCCTTACGCGGGTCGCCAGGACAATTCTTCGCGAGTTGGCGGATGAGCGCTCACTTGACGCGTCAGCACTTTGCAAAGTGGAATCCAAACAAGCACTGGCGTTTCTGTACGAATGCTATTGCGATGGCACTCTATTGATTGCACGCCATTGAACCACGGTGTAGGGTTCAGCAGTTGAACAGCCGAGGAGACGAAATGCACGAGACCAATTCCCCACCGCCCCTGTCTGAGAAAGTCTATCGCCTGATGGAAACCCGGCGCGATGCACATACCGCAATTGATGAAGTGTTGGGCCAGGCCCGACGAGAAATTCGTATCTTTGATGCCAGCCCAAAGCTGCTTAAAGATCGAGAGTTTGGCCATGCGGCGCGCATTGATTTGATCCGCAACCTCTTGCTGGCAAACCGCGACCACCGGTTGCGTATCGCGCTTCACGACACCAGAGGCATTGAAAGCGATCTGCCGCGCCTGATCGCCCTGCTTACCCAGTTTTCCGGACAAATCCAAATCCACCGCACTATCGGGCAAGCGACCGAGGCGCGAGACCCGATGGTCATTGCCGACAACGCGCATTTCTGGCGCAAACTGCATGTTGACCACCCACGTTCGGTAGTGACTCTTCATTGCGCCGCCGATACGCGACCATTCATTGAGCGATTTGAGGAGATTTGGGAGCAAAGCGAATTGGCGGTCGCGGGCAGTAATCTTGGGCTGTGAAGATAGACTCTATTGTGCACCGCACCACGAAGCTGCTATACTGATAGGTCGGTTGAAACGGGCACTTCAGCATTCCAAAAAGGCTTAAAGGGGTTTTTAAGTTTTGAAAGAGTAGCTGAGCGGTCACGTCGGCCGATAAAAATTTTGATCAAATTTTTCTCCAAGGGAAACAAATGAATAAGTCAATCCTCATCGTCGCAATCGCTGCACTCGGCCTGGCCGCTTGCGGTAAAGAAGAACCCAAAGTTGCTCCGGCTCCTAAAGTCGAAATAGTTGTTCCAGCTGCTCCCGCCGCGCCTGTCGTCGTACCGGCAGTTGACGCTGCCAAGGCTGCTGCCGACGTCTCCAAAGACGCTGCTGGCAAGTCTGTCGACGCCGCGAAAGACGCCAAAGACGCTGCTGGTAAGTCTGTCGAGGCTGCAAAAGACGCCAAAGACGCTGCTGGCAAAGCAGTTGAAGCCGCGAAAGACGCTGCACCGAAGAAGTAATTTCCTCGCTGCTATCGCGCAAAAAAGCCGACTGAACGTCGGCTTTTTTGTTTGCTGGTTCCTGAAAATACACGCAAAATATAAGCGTTCCTTTAGATTTCACGCCAATTGAAACCGTTTTCCTGTTCGGCAATGCCAATCCAGTCTGTGCCACACCCGAGTACGCCTGCCAGCGCTGCGGTCGCCAAGGTCGGCAGGTTGTTTCGTTGGGATAAGTGCGCTGCAAAAATGTGCTTTAACCGCGAACAATCAATTCCAGCCAAAAGAGAAGCGGCAGTGAAGTTGTCCAGATGACCGAACTTGCCTGATACGCGTTTCTTCAGGCTGGCTGGGTAAGGGCCATTCATTAACATGGCCAGGTCGTGATTGCATTCGAGCACCAACGCGTCACAACCTGACAGCGTATTTTTGATGTGCTCAGTAATTGAGCCGGTATCGGTCAACACACCAAGCCGCGCGTTGCCATCCGAGAAAACATACTGAACTGGCTCAAAAGCGTCGTGGGGAACAAAATACGGCGTGACTTCTACATCGCCCACGGAAAACACTTCATGCGGATCGACAAAATTGAGTAATACACTTGGCAACGAACCCGGGCTGAAAACTTTGGCAGTCCCATGGGTCAGCCAGACCGGTGTATTGTATTTGCGCGCAAATCGCGCTACACCACCGATATGATCCGAGTGTTCGTGCGTGACGAGTATTGCATCAATATCTTCTGGCACCAACCCGGCGCGCGCCAACCTGATTCCAGTTGCGGCAAGACCAAAACCACAATCCATCATCACGACACTCTCACCAACCTGAACAATGAGCGCGTTGCCCTCGCTGCCACTGCCAAGGGAGGTAAAGCGCATGCTCAACACAATCCCCTGAAAATAAAAACGGGCCCGACATGGAACATGACGAGCCCGCGTGGCAGCAAGTACATCAAATGTACTCTAGGCACTCGCCAAACCTATTTTAGCTGCTCCAGCAGCAAGCTCAGGATGCGCTTGGAGGTACTTGACGTGTCCGGTTTGCCATCTGCGCCTTGCACGACGACATCTGAGATACCCGCAGTCTCGGCGACAAAAATGCGGTACTGTGGCTTCGATGCGGGGTCGTCTTTTCGCCAAAAGGCTAGCTTGCCGAGGAACCCTTTGTCGCCGCTGCTGCCCTTGGCCTCGGCATCGGGATCGATATAGCGAACAAAGAAAAGCCCTTTGGAGCGGTCGCGATCTTCAACGGTAAAGCCAATGCGATCCAACGCCAGCCCAACGCGTCGCCATGCGCGGTCAAACGGCTCGTTAACTTTGAGCGATCCGCTTTTGTCCGGCGCGTAAAACGCGCGCACGACACTCGCCGGTCCTGTTGTCGCGCCCGCAATGGCAGTTGCTTTGTCCGAAGTGCCGGTATTTCCGAATTTTGCCATCAGGCGTGCCAACATCTCGGCCTCGAGTTCCTTATCAGTCGCACGTGGTTGCCATCCGGTGCTGCTTTTGTCCGCGTTGGTATAAATTTCTTCAAGGCCACGGTGACTAATATAGACATCGGTGGTACCGGCTTCCAGACCAGGCTCCAGTCTCGTGCGGAATTTATCGCGGTTACCTGAATCGTACAGACCATCCAATACCCGGCCCACGGCACGACGCACCATATCCAACGGGATTTTTGCGCGGTTTTCCGCCCAATCCGTTTCCATAATGCCGACTTCAGGACTTTCACGTTTCAAGACGAAACCTGTCTCAGTCCAGAATTCTTTAACTACCGGCCACACTTTGTCCGGAGATGTTTTTACCACCAACCAACGCTGCTCACCGGCGCGTTCAATCCGCGCGCTATCGACCTTCGGTAGCACTACATTGCCGACCGCCGGTGCGGCACCACGTTCACGGTTGTAGGCAGAGAATGTGGTTGCTTTAGGATCGGGAATAACGAACCGATCATCAACAATCGGAGACGTAAGATCAGGTGGCACTTCGAGAGAGGGAATTTTCCCGCCCTGCGAGCGGTAGTCAGTGTTCTTCCCGGAGGTACCGAACGAACCGCACGCGGTGAGAAAAATACTTGCCAATGCCGCTACAAGAGCAGTATACAAATTACGCTTCGGACTCATCTATGCGACTTCCTTTAATTTTTCATGAATACCAGCCGCATGCATGGCTTCCAGCAAAAGGCCATGAAAGCTCGCGTCAAACGGCGTGAGGGGGAGGCGAATACCGGCATCGATCAAACCCATTTGGTGGAGCGCCCACTTTACCGGTATAGGATTGGATTCAAGGAACAACTGATTGTGCAACCCAAGCAGACGATTGTTGATCTCAATCGCCTTCTCACGTTCGCCCTTCCACGCCGCAACACACATTTCGTGCATCAGTCGTGGTGCAATATTTGCGGTGACTGAGATTGTGCCGTGTGCGCCTAAAAGCATGAGCGCCAACGTGGAAACATCCTCGCCGGAATAAATTCCGAAATCCTTCGGTGCCCTTTTCAGCAGGTCAGCGCCACGCGCCATGCTCGCGGTTGCATCCTTGATACCGACGACATTCGGGATTTCCGCCAACCGCAGTGTGGTGTCGTTGGCGAGATCCGCAACCGTTCGGCCCGGAACGTTGTACAAAATAATGGGAAGGTCGGTCGCCTCTGCGATCGCCCGGAAATGGCGGTACTGGCCCTCCTGGGTAGGCTTGTTGTAGTACGGCACTACCGAGAGTGCGTAATCGGCACCAGCGCGCTTGGCGAATTCGGTAAGGTGAATCGCTTCCTTGGTTGAATTGCCGCCTGTACCGGCAATCAATGGCACGCGTTTCGCGGTGTACTCCACCGCAGCTTTGATGAGCGATTGATGCTCATTAAAATCAACGGTTGGTGATTCACCCGTTGTGCCGACGATGACAATGCCATCGGTACCCTCTGCAACATGCCAGTCGATGAGCGATTTCAGGCGCGCAAAATCGAGCGCGCCATCGGGCGACATTGGCGTAACAATCGCTACAAGGCTTCCAATCAGCATAGGGACATGAGGCAAATTCGGGCAATTGAGTATTTTAGCGTATCTAAGGTCTAAAAGCCGCATCACACGAGCAATCCTTACTTAGCTCGTTGGGTGCACCGCCGCGATACGCTGCACTTTTGCGGGTTTTGGGGAATCTATAAAAATATCTTCAAAGGCAACTACTTGCAAGTGACCGCGAACAGCCTCGAGCAGTTCCCCAGGTTGGAGTAGAAAATCTGGGCGGGATGGGCGACCGTACCTTTCGTTACCAGCAGAAAAAGTTTCATAGATGAATGCGCCGCCGGGTGCAACGCAGGCAATCAGTGTCGCCATCAGCGGGCGGTGAAGGTAATTCGTGACGATCACCCCCGAAAATTTTTTGCCCGGGTACGGCCATAATCCGGCTTCAATATCCGCTTCCCGCAAGCATACCGAAGGTGGCACTTCAACGAAGCCGTTAAGATCGCGGTCCACTGCGTCCACCCGGTGCCCGATCGAGGCAAAAAAACGTGCGTGCCGCCCCGCTCCGCAGGCGACATCCAATACCCGACCGCCTTTGGGAATCAGGGAGGCGAAACGCATCACCCAAGGCGACAGGACGAGTTCCATATGGTTCTAGCTGGCGCGAATAGTCATGTGCCAATCATAAGCGAGGCTCTGCGATAATGCGCATATGAGCGAAAACAGTAAAAACACCATCAATCGCGAGCACTGCGCGTCGCTTGACGCCAACGATTTGCTACGCGAACGCCGCGAGCATTTCGACCTGCCTGAGCGAACAATCTATCTGGATGGAAATTCTCTCGGCGCGTTGCCGAAGCAGACAGCGGCGAGGATAGATGACTTGGTACGCAACGAATGGGGCCGCGACTTGATTCGTTCATGGAACAAACATGCCTGGCTCACGCTGCCGCAGCGCGTTGGCGGAAAGCTTGCACGGTTATTGGGTGCAGGTGACGATGAGATCATCATTGCCGACTCCACGTCGGTAAACATTTTCAAGCTGCTGGCAGGCGCGCTTGCGATGCAAGACGTCAAGCATCGACGAGTGATTCTTTCCGAGCGCGGAAATTTTCCGTCCGACCTCTATATCGCTGAAGGCTTAAACGCCATGCTGGACGGAAAATATATACTGAAGCTGGTTGACCATGGCGAGATTGAGGACGCGCTTGATGCAGATGTAGCGCTTGCACTGATTACGCAGGTTGACTATTGCTCCGGCAGTTTGCATGACATGGCGCGGTTGAACAAATGCGCAAAAATGGCCGGTACCCACATCGTGTGGGACCTGAGTCACAGCGCTGGTGCCATTGACCTGAAACTGAACCAACACGGTGCTGAACTCGCTGTCGGTTGCGGCTACAAATATCTCAACGGCGGGCCAGGCGCACCTGCTTTTGTCTATGTCGCAAAAGAGTTGCAGGCAAATTTTATGACACCCTTGTCAGGCTGGTTCGGCCATATGACGCCGTTCGCCTTCACAAATACCTACACACCTGCGCAGGGGATAAAACGCCTGCTATGTGGTACGCCCTCGGTAATCGCGACGGTTGCTCTTGAATGCGGAATAGATACTTTTGACAGCATCACAATGAATTCCATCCGCAAGAAATCCCTGGCGCTATCCGCGCTTTTTCGCACCCTTGTCGATCAGGAGTGTGGGGGCTTCGGAATTAATTGCGTGACGCCGCACGAACCCTTGCAACGCGGCAGCCATCTTTCGTTTTCACATGAACACGCATATCCAATCATGCAAGCCATCATCGACCGCGGCGTTATCGGCGACTTTCGGCAACCGAACCTGATGCGCTTCGGATTCGCGCCTTTGTATATACGCTTTGTCGACTGTTGGGATGCCGCCGCTGTATTGCGTGAAGTGCTGTTAAGCGGTGCGTGGAACTCAGAAAAATATCACCTGCAAAATGCCGTAACCTGATAACAATTGAACGAAATCATGACCACACTCGCCCCAATCAAAATTGACTTTGACCTGCCGGTGCAGTTCCCCAGGCGCATGCAAATCACGCCGGGCGCGGCATGGGCCAAAGTGATGTCTGAACCGTCGCCGGTTGAACGAATTGAACTCAAGAACCGCATCAAACGCTTGCTAAAGGAGCTGAATGCGGTCCTGGTTGCCCACTATTATGTGCATCCGGATTTGCAGGACCTGGCCGAGGAAACAGGTGGGTGTGTATCGGACTCGTTGGAAATGGCGCGCTTTGGCCGCGACCATCCAGCGCAGACGGTGGTGGTATGCGGCGTTCGTTTCATGGGCGAAACGGCGAAGATCCTCAACCCTGAGAAACGCGTGCTAATGCCAGAACTGGAAGCCGAATGCTCGCTCGATCTTGGTTGTCCACCGGAGGAGTTCACGAAATTCTGTGATGAGTATCCGGACCGGACCGTTGTGGTTTACGCCAATACCAGCGCCGCTGTGAAGGCACGTGCCGACTGGATGGTTACCTCCAGTATCGGATTGAAAATCGTCGAGTATCTGCACGCCAAAGGCGAAAAAATTATCTGGGCCCCCGACCGGCATCTGGGCGCATACATTCAACGTGAAACGGGTGCTGACATGTTGATATGGCAAGCATCATGCATAGTCCACGATGAGTTCAAAGCGTTTGAGTTGGAAGAACTTAAAAAGCAACATCCTGACGCAATGGTGCTGGTTCATCCCGAGTCGCCTAAGGCTGTGATTGAACTGGCCGATGTGGTCGGTTCGACAACACAGATTATCCGCGCCGCGCAGTCGCTAACCGCCAATAAGTTCATCGTGGCGACCGACAAAGGTATCTTCCATAAAATGAAAGCCGCAGCACCCGGCAAAGTCTTCATCGAAGCGCCCACCGCAGGAAATTCCGCCACCTGCAAAAGCTGCGCGCATTGCCCATGGATGGCGATGAATGGCCTCGCCAATTTGGCGGAAGTACTGACCACCGGGAAGAATGAAGTCTACGTCGACGCCGACATTGGTCGTCGAGCCAAGCTTTCCATCGAACGCATGCTGGAATTCGCCAAGGGATTGGATCTGGCGAAAACTCCCGTCAAGAATGCTCCCGGGGGCAACAGCGGCATCGGACCCGCATAGCAGCATTTTCTTGCGAATGCAGATACAGCGTCACAATTGTTGATGATTGCCGCTGGCAGGAATGTGCCGATGCTCTATGAGCAAAGCTAAGGCTGGGTTAGACTTAGGGAACAAATCATGGATACTTACAGCGCACCCAACATCAGATCAATTGGTCATCATAAACAACGCTTAAGATGAGTAAAGACGTATTGAACACCAATGATGCCCCTGGCGCCCGCTCAGACGCTAGCGAAATTGACCCTGCTATTCTTGCTGAACTTACGCGCGCCATATTGCCTTATCTTGGCCCCTATTCCATCACGACTGTCAAACGCGCAAGCCGAACAACAACCGATGCCCACGAATTGATGCGCATGGTCGCACAGCACATTGATGATCTTGGCAAACGCGAGCTTTTCACACATAGCGCGAAGCGAATCCTCAGCGACATTCGCCCGGGCCCTCAACGTCCTCCGCCGACTTCGCGTGCCCAGCAGGTTAACACCGGCGGCAGGCCGGCAACTCCAATCACGCCAGAGCTGGCACGGCGCGGCGAAGCCGCACTCGCGCCTATTATCGGTCCGCTTGCCAACGTGCTGGTGCACCGCTATGCAAAGGTCTCCGAGAATTCACGGGATTTTTTTGAACGCCTGGCAGGGCATTTGCGCTCAACGGAGGAACGGAATACGTTTTTCGCCAATATCCGCGATGAAGGCGACGCGTGAACACGCAAATAATCAGCTTCCCGTCGGTCGCTAAACAGACTTTCGCAGCAAACAAGTTTGTAAATTAAAAAGGAGAGCCCACCATGGGCCTGAGACTCAAATTCAACCTGATGTTGCTCATCATATTCCTGGCAGGCTTCGCCACGGTTGGCGTCGTTGCAAAACGCTATCTTGAACATCAAGCCATTGATGATGCGAAGCGAGCGGCAATGGTCGTGCTTGATGCTGCAACTTTTGGCAAACTCGATCCGCGTATCGCCTCCGGACTTGGATCGCAACTCGTCGACATGAAAATTCGTGAGTTTTTTCCCGACGAAAATCTGAGTGGCATTGAAGCACAGGTCGCGCAACGCTTGAAATCCAACAGTAGCGGCCAGATTGCGGAGGTGATCACCGCGCCGTCAGGCGCCCGGCGGCTTGCTGTGGCACGTATATTTCGTGCTGCTGAGACTGGTGTTGCTACGGTTCGATTAGCCAACATCGATCTCGCGCCGATCCTTACAAATGTAAACCTTGCCTTGACGACACTCATGAGCTCGATCGGTGCAGTGTTTTTTGCTGTGTTTTTTGTACTCAATTTGATGTTGGACCGGATGATCGTGAGACCGGTGGCGGAAATGGCGCTACAGGCAGACGCGGTGTCTATTGGCAATTTCGAGATTCCTGAATTCACGCCGAAATCAAAGGATGAGATCGGCGTGCTCGGTGTCGCGTTTAACCGTATGCGTCGTAGCACGGAAGAGGCGATCAAATTATTGAAAGGTGCAAATTTTTAACGGCTACTATTTAACCGTGGTACAAATTGCTCTGGCGGTAACGCGCCTGCAAATGCCGTAGTCCGACCAGTATTGCCGCGCTAGCCGGCAATGCGAGCAGCACGCCAAAAAATCCAAACACCTGCCCGAACGCCAGCAGCGCGAATAACACCGCGACGGGATGCAGCCCAATACGATCTCCGACCAGCCACGGCGTGACCGCAAAGCCTTCGATAAGCTGCCCGACGCCGAAAACCACCCATACCAGAGGCACCAGCGACGGAGCCTGCATCACTGCTGCGATCGTTCCTAGCACCAGACCCGTTCCACTGCCGAGATAGGGCACGAATACGAGTAGGCCTGTGATTAACCCGACGGGCAACGCAAAGTTGAGGCCGACCAGCCACAGGCCTGTCACGTAGAAGACCGACATGATCAGCATCACGGAAATCTGGCCGCGCAAAAATTCTGACAGCACTGCGTCGATCTCGCGCGCGATAGTTGTGACGGTGGGATGGTATCGACGCGGGATGGAAGCATCAATATTTGCAACCAGAATGTCCCAATCGCGCAGCACGTAAAACAGCACGACAGGTATCAACAACAAATTAATCAGGAATCCAACCACCATCAGTCCGCCGCCGCCAACGGAGGCGAATACTTTCTTCGCGATTCCCGATGCATCGGACATGTTGTCGGTGATGAATTGACGAAACGATGACGAGTCGAGCGTGATAGAAACGCCTGCCTTATCATTGATCCACGGGATGACGCTGGTTTTGAGTTTTTCGACGAACCCGGGAAATTCCGCTGTCAATTGCAGGATCTCTTTGTAGAACAACGGCACGACAATCAATAGCAGCAACACTATCGCAAGAAGTAACAGCAATACCGCGATCACCGTACCGATGGCACGCGACACACCGCGCGTTTCCAGTTTGTCAACAAGTGGATCAAAGATATAGGCAAGTATTACAGCGGCGAGGAACGGTGCCAAAATTGGCGAGAGCACCCACAGCATTGCACCAAAGGCCAGAAAAAATACGCCGAGCAGTGCAGCATTCCAATCGAGCCCGCCCTTCATTGCCGGTGTGCGCCGCGCACGTATCCGGCCGAGGAAGGCCGGCGTTGTGCCGGATCGTGCGTCATAGGGGCGGCGAGAGAACATTTCCAGTAAAATCCTTATAACTGTGACTCCGCATCGTAACTCATAACTGCGTCAGCCCGAAGTGGTGGCTTGCGCGCATTGGCCATGACAAACTCTCCCGCTCCGCTGACCTACAAAGAGGCTGGCGTCGATATCGACGCTGGTGACCAGCTCGTCGAAAACATCAAGCCATTTGCCAAACGCACCATGCGCCCCGAAGTATTGGGCGGTATCGGCGGTTTCGGTGCGCTGGTGGAAGTATCAAAAAAATTCAAAAACCCGGTCATGGTGTCTGGTACTGACGGCGTAGGTACCAAACTCAAGCTTGCGTTTCACTTGAACAAGCACGACACCGTCGGCCAGGATCTGGTCGCGATGAGCGTGAATGATATTTTGGTGCAAGGTGCTGAGCCAATTTTCTTTCTGGATTATTTCGCCTGCGGCAAACTAGACGTCGCGATTGCAACCGATGTTGTCAAAGGTATTGCCTATGGGTGCGAACTAGCGGGTTGCGCGTTAATCGGTGGCGAAACGGCAGAGATGCCCTCGATGTACCCGGAAGGCGAATACGACCTTGCTGGATTCGCGGTAGGCCTGATCGACAAGGAAAATATCATCACTGGACGCAGCATCGAGCCAGGAGATGTCGTGCTGGGCCTGGCTTCAAGCGGCGCGCATTCAAACGGTTATTCGCTGATACGCAAAATCATCGAGCGATCCGGCGTTGATTTGCATGCCGCAAATAACCAGCAACTGGCGCGCGATTTGTTGGCCCCCACGCGAATCTACGTAAAGCCGTTGCTCGCCTTGATAAATGCGCATCCGGGAATGGTAAAAGGCATGGCGCACATTACGGGTGGCGGCCTGACCGAGAATATTCCGCGCGTACTTCCCGCTGCCGTCACTGCTGTAGTCGACACAAAATCATGGATCGCACCGCCCGTGTTTGCGTGGCTTCAGCAACACGGCAAGGTAGATGCAGCCGAGATGGCGCGCACATTCAATTGCGGCATCGGCATGGTCGTGATCGTTGCCAAAACGCATGCAGCAGCAGCCAAGGCGCACTTGCAGGCTTCCGGCGAAAACGTCTTTATGATCGGCGAAATACGTGCGCGTGCGACGGGTGAAGCGCAGACTATCGTTGCGTGATCAAATGCAAACTCTAGTACAGGCAAGGGTCACAAAGCATAAGTGGCCTGCAAATCGCGCCAGCATTGGATCTATCTTTATAGTTTCGGTGACATGTTTGCAATGAAATCCATCGTGCTCCTGATTTCTGGTCGCGGCTCGAACATGGAAGCAATCTTCAATGCAGCGTTACCATTAAACATCAAGGCCGTCATCAGCAACCGTCCCGACGCGGGCGGTCTCGCGACGGCATCGCAACGCGGCGTAGCAACTCGCGTCGTGGATCACAAGGCGCACCCGACACGTCAGGCCTTCGATAGCGCACTCGCGGAGTTGATCGACCAATTCGCACCCGACTACATCGTGCTTGCGGGCTTCATGCGCGTGCTGACAGAAGCATTTGTCGAACGCTACCCTAAACGCATCGTCAACATCCACCCTTCGCTACTGCCTGCATTCCCCGGCCTGCACACACACCAACGGGCGTTGGCCGGCGGCGTGAAAATTCACGGCACCACCGTACACTTTGTCACATCGCAACTTGATCACGGTCCGATCATTATTCAAGCTGCGGTACCCGTCTTGCCCAGCGACGATGAAGACACGCTCGCCCGCCGCGTGCTGGTGCAGGAACACCGCATCTATCCACAAGCGCTGCGTTGGCTGGCCGAAAACAGGGTTGTGTTCACGGTTAACGATGTCGTCGAAATTCGTGGGCTGGACGTTCCTTCGAACATTGGGGATCACTACCTCCTCGTACCGAAAGAATAGATTCATGTTGCACCTTTTTGCAAAATCTCTTGCCGTCATCAGTCCGCTGCGCGCGCTGTTCGTCGCCATCGCCGTATGCGCGAGCATGGCGCATGCGGCCGGGTCCACCCCGACGCAGGTGAAGGCAACCTACAAGATTTACAAAGCCGGCATCTGGATCGGCACCATTGAAGAGCAGTTTGCGCGTGACGGCGAAAATTACAAGCTCGTTTCCGAAACTGAAACCGCCGGGCCGCTGCGCCTGTTCCTGCGTGACCACTTGACAGTAACGTCTGAAGGCACGGTAACGGCCGATGGCCTCAAGCCAACGAGCTACCAGTTCATGCGTCGCAACGACCAAAAGAAAAATATTTCGGCGGTGTTTGACTGGGACAAGCGTCGGATCGTGTCCTATCACACAGGCGATAGTGAAATATTTGATTTGCCCTCAGGCACGCAGGATCGGCTCTCGGCGATGTATCAATTCATGTTTAGCATCCCGCGCACACCCGAAGTGAGCATGTGGATGAGTCAAGGCAAGAAAGCCGAGCTTTACCGCTATCGTAAGCGCGGCGAGCCAACACTGACAGTGAACAAGGAGAGCATCCCGACGGTGTACTACGCTCGCGAGGCGAAGGATGGCGAAGCCAGGGTACATCTTTGGCTGGGGACGGCAAAAGGGAAAT
Organism: Usitatibacteraceae bacterium; assembly: GCA_046596005.1. Taxonomy (GTDB): domain Bacteria; phylum Pseudomonadota; class Gammaproteobacteria; order Burkholderiales; family Usitatibacteraceae; genus UKL13-2. Next base: position 35,719 of record JBKJMK010000286.1, read on the forward strand.
ATTCTTTGCCCGTGAAGATCGTCTTTGAAGACGAGAACGGTGCGTCCCTTGAGCAGATGCTGGTGTCACTGCATACTGAATAATGCAACATTGGTCTGACACCAAGCTGACGAAGTCGCGCGGCGCGATATGACGCGATATCTGCACAATGAAACACAATCACTTTACTTGGCGAATTGGTTACGCACCCATCGGGCGCTGCTGATCGCGCTTGGTTCATCGATAGCCGTGCATCTGATTACAACCTTGGGCACGCCCATCTGGTTAGGTGTGCGGCAACCGGCGACAGGTCAATTTAATGCCGTGTTGAGCCCTTTACCAGTGCTGGAATCAACCACGACAGCCGTCAACGTGCCGGTGCCTACTCGGGTCGAGCGAAAAGCTGCGCGTAAGCGTTCACCGCCGCCATTACCGACGCCAAAATCGGAAGCATCATTCGAGGCACCGGAAAACGCCATTGCGGCTTACCGTACCGCCCCCGGAGACGGAGCGGTGCCAAGCGTTGCCGGTGGAGATGCCGATGGCAAGGCCGCAGCTCAGCAAGCAACCCCGGTCGCGACTGCCATCGCGCCTGCAGGACCGGATGTAGCGCAGGCTGTCGCGGAGAAACCCGCGCCGTCAGTTGTGTCCTCCGCAGGGACGGAAGTGGCCCCAGCGCTGGATTTACCCAGCCGGGTCTCGATTGCCTACAACGCCACCACCAGCGTCGCTGATGGCGTTGCTCATTACAAATGGAAGCGCGATGGCGACAAGTATGAATTTGTGAGCACCATTCAGGCAGAGGGGTTTTTTGTAAGTATGTTTGCCGGGACAATTACGCAACAAAGTAGCGGCAGCATAACAGCCACCGGCCTTGAACCTGCACTGTTTACGATTCGTCGCGGTGATCGGGCGGTCGAAACTGCGGAATTTCAACGTGCCACCAAAGAAGTCAAGCTCTCTCGCGGTGCCGAGTCCCGTCAAATCCCCATGCCACCGAACTTGCAGGACACCCAGAGTTTTCTATTTCAACTGGCAATTGAGGCGCCAAAATTGAAAACAGCCGAGGATCGGCTAACAATTTTGGTGACCAACGCTCGCGGACTCAATCGGTATACCTTCAAAAAAGTGGGTGAATCAGCCTTGGAAACCCGTCTTGGCCCCGTTGAAACAATGCATTTAGTCCGCGAAACCAGTGAGACCCGCGACAGTTATGAGGTGTGGCTATCGCCCAAACATCACTACCTGCCGGTGAAGCTAAAGTTCTTCGTAGACCGCTTCCCAGCGGAATTGATTGCGACAACCATCACCTCTACGCCATAATGTCGGGTTGAAGCTTTCTTGAAGCGCTCCTTTAAGCGCCTAACTCTCCCGATGTCATTTACTCCTGCCCAATTCAATACGCTGGTCGAAGCGCTGACAATCGTATTGCCCCTCACGTCGCCGGCCGATATTCAGCTGAAGCGATTTTTCAAAGAGCACGCCAAGCTTGGGGTGCGCGACCGCGCGATCATCGCCGAAACGGTCTACGCGGTGTTACGACATCGCCGCGCCATCGAAGCTATCGCCACAGACGGGGTGCCGCGCAAAATGGCCTTGCTTGCACTCACCCGTTATCAGGGGATGAGTTCGCGCGAATTGACGAACGTATTGAAAAAAGCCGAAGTTACCTGGCTTTCCGATAGCAAGTCTTTTGTTCCCAAGAAGACATCCCTGGGAATTGAAGCCGAACTGCCCGACTGGGTAATAGCGCATCTCAAAACCAGCATGAGCGACAAAGATATTCTGGCGCTTGGTCGCAGCATGATGAATCCTGCTCCGCTGGATCTGCGCGTGAATACCGCAAAAGCGAAACGTGACGCTGTCATGAAGCTCCTGCAGCGCGATGGCATCGTTTGTGCCGCCACGCCATGGTCACCGATAGGTATCCGCCTGGAGACCAAGGTAGCACTGGCGAAGCATCCCGCATTTCTTGAGGGATTCATCGAAGTACAGGACGAAGGTAGTCAACTGCTCGGCATGCTGATGGAGCCAAAGCGCAGCGAAATGGTTGTCGATTTTTGTGCGGGCGCGGGCGGCAAATCATTGCTACTCGCCGCAATGATGGGCTCCACCGGCAGGGTTTACGCGATGGACGTCTCCGAAAAACGGCTCACCAACCTGAGCCCGCGCCTGAAACGCTCAGGCCTGTCTAACGTGATGCCGCAGAAGCTTGATTCCGAAAACGACGCCAAGATTAAACGCCTGGCAGGCAAGATTGACCGGGTATTGGTCGATGCGCCGTGTACCGGTTTGGGTACGTTGCGTCGCAACCCCGATCTGAAATATCGGCAATCCGAACAATCCCTCGCTGAACTGAATGTGAAGCAGGCGGCCATCCTGCAGTCAGCAGCGCGGCTGGTGAAACCGGGTGGCAGACTTGTGTACGCTACTTGCAGTTTTCTCACCGAGGAAAACGAAACTATCGTTGAGGCATTCCTGGCCAAGCACCCCCAATTCAAGCTCGTTGATGTCAACAAAATTTTCGAGCGCCTGAAAATCCCGATCAAAGACCAGGGCACCTATTTTCGTTTGAGCCCGCAGCAACACGCAACTGACGGTTTTTTCGCAGCGGTCATGGAACGGACGAAGTAATCCTCGACGGGGTTCGTTGTCAGTAGTTGTCATTGTGCAAAATTTTTCCCAAAACTTCGATTCGCTAATGAGCCAGCTCGGCACACGGCCCGGTTGGATTCAGCTTGGCATCATGTCCGCAGGGTTCTTGTTGGCATGGATACTGGCCCGCCTTGTTCGCGACAAAATCCCGGACCATCTTGAACCCGGCGCGCTGAAAATTGGTGCGGGTAGCATACAACGCGTAATGTTGCCTCTCCTGGCTCTGGTTTTTATTTGGCTGGGGAAAGTTGTCTATGCCAAATGGCAGCCCGCGCCGATCCTGAGCGTGGCGGTCCTGCTGTTCGCTTCGTTTGCAGTGATCCGGCTATCACTTTACCTGTCGCGCCATCTCTTTCCCGTGAGCCCGCTGTTAAAAGCGTGGGAGCGCGCGATCGCCTATGTCGTTTGGGGCGTCGCAGCCCTGTATCTCACCGGCTTGCTGCCCGAAATAGCCGGTGCACTTGATGATGTGAGCTTCCCTGCTGGCAATAGAAAAATCACCATGCTTACGGTGGTGCAGGCGTTGATGTCGTTGCTGCTGACCCTGTTCATCGCGCTGGCCTTGTCCGTCGCAATTGAAAACCGCGTAATGAAAGCGCAAAGCCTCGACACAAGCATGCGCGTATTCGCGGGAAAGCTGATTCGCGCGCTTGCCTTTGTGATTGCCATTTTGATTGCGTTGCCGCTCATGGGTATCGATATTACCGTGCTCTCGGTTTTCGGCGGCGCGCTAGGTGTGGGCTTGGGGCTGGGACTGCAAAAAATCGCAAGCAATTATGTGAGTGGATTCGTCATATTGCTTGACCGTTCAATTCGTCCCGGTGATTTGGTGACGATCGCCGAGCGTCACGGTGTGGTTTCAGATATTCGGGCGCGTTATACGGTTGTGCGCGGGCTCGACGGAACTGAGGCGATCATCCCCAACGACAGCATCATCAGTAACATGGTGCTGAATCACTCGTATTCTGATCGCGTGGTGTCGGTCAAAACGCTCGTGAATATTTCCTATCAGAGTGATGCCGAGCATGCGATGTTGCTGCTGCGCGAAGCAGGCAAAGCCCAACCGCGAGTGCTGACGACGCCAGAACCGACGGTGTGGATCAAGAGCCTGGGCGAAAATGGCATCGAGCTTGAATTGACCACCTGGATACACGATGCAGAGCAGGGGCAAGGATCACTGCGCTCCGATCTATTCGTCGACGTACTACGCGCTTTTCACAAGGCCGGTATCGACATTCCCTGTCCTCAGCGCGAAATCCGGATCCTGGGCCGGAGTACGCAAGCTGATTTGCAAACGGGCGTTGCCGACGGATAGCTAAAAAAATAATACATTAACGTAATCAATATGTTAAGTGATTATACTGACGTCAAACTCGATTCAGCGTAAACTGCCCCAATAATAGTTAAATCTTTCTCGCTGGAGCACTCTTGTTTAATATTCCCGATTTTTTCGCGACTGGCCTGATTGCCTTGCCGTGGTGGGGTTACGTCGTCGTGACGCTTGTGGTCACCCACATCACGATTGCGGCCGTTACCATCTTTTTGCATCGCGCACAGGCGCATCGTGGCTTGGATCTGCACGCCATCCCTAGTCACTTCTTTCGTTTCTGGCTATGGCTCACCACGGGGCAAGTGACCAAGGAATGGGTATCCATTCATCGCAAGCATCACGCCAAATGCGAGACCGCCGAAGACCCGCACAGTCCGCAGATTTATGGGATCAAAAAAGTAGTTACGCAGGGCGCGGAGCTTTATCGTATCGAGTCCAGGAAGTCGGAGACGATGGAAAAATACGGCCACGGCACGCCGGACGACTGGATCGAGCGCAACGTTTATGCCGCGTTTAGCTGGCAGGGTGTTGGACTGATGCTTGTCACCAACCTCATTTTGTTTGGGCCAATCGGCGCAACAATTTGGGCGTTCCAGATGACCTGGATCCCCTTTCATGCGGCAGGCATCATCAACGGTGTAGGCCACTATTGGGGTTATCGCCATTACACTGTCAACGACACCAGCACCAATATTACGCCCATCGCATTCTGGATCGGCGGCGAAGAATTGCATAATAATCATCATGCGTTCCCAACATCCGCGCGCTTTTCAATGCGTTGGTACGAATTTGATCTGGGTTGGCTCTATATCAACATCCTGTCGTTGCTGGGTCTGGCAAAGGTCAAGAAGGTTGCCCCCCGCCCGCGTTTTGACATGAACAAAATGGTTTGCGACGCGGAAACACTGCACGCTGTCATCGCACATCGCTACGAGATTGTCACCAAGTACACTCGTACGCTGAAATCAACCTGTGCGGCCGAAATCAGTCGCCTGCGCGCAGATGGTGTGGCCTCTTCGCTCACGAGTTTGCGCGAAGGCAAAGCTGTGAAGCGTTTCAGGCAGTGGCTCAAAATTGAGGCTGATCAGCTAACAGCCGAACAACGTGCGACATTGAGTGAAACTTTTCAGCACAGTTCGGTATTGGAAACCGTTTACTCGTTCCGGCAGGATCTTGCCAAGCTCTGGGAGCGTTCTACGCTTTCAAAGGAAGAGCTGGTCGCAAAGTTAGAAGACTGGTGCAAGCGGGCAGAGGCCACGGGTATTGCGCAGTTGCAGCAGTTTTCGCGGCAGTTGCGAAGCTACGCATAGCGTTACGCCAACATACGAAATAAAAACGCCCGCGATTGCGGGCGTTTTTATTTGCTAGTTTTTTTTCTTACTTATTCATTCAAAACTTATTTTAACTTCGTCTCTTTGTATGCGACATGTTTGCGAGCCTTGGGATCAAATTTCATGATCTCCATTTTTTCCGGCATGGTTTTCTTGTTTTTGGTGGTCGTGTAAAAGTGACCGGTACCGGCGGTCGATTCGAGTTTGATTTTTTCTCTCATGATTCCGCGCTCCTTAGATGGCTACGCCACTGGCGCGCAAATCTTTTAGAACAGCATCAATGCCATTCTTGTCGATCGTGCGAAGGCCAGCGTTGGTCAGACGCAAACGTATCCAACGGTTTTCAGATTCGACCCAAAAACGACGGTACTGCAGATTCGGCAGAAATCGACGCTTGGTTTTATTATTTGCGTGGGAAACATTGTTGCCCACCATTGGAGCTTTCCCCGTTACTTGGCAAACGCGTGCCATAGTGCACCTCATTAAACTGTTAAAAACGCGGACCGAAAATACCGGTTCCATTAATTGTTGGTTCCTGCCAACGGCATGAAATCCAGATACTCACCAAGGACAGCCAAAAATTATACCAAAACCAGGTACTTGCCGCAACCACACCGTTGTCTTACCCGCTGTTTCGTCGCCAGATCAATTAAGCATGCCCTGCTCTGCAAACGACAGCGAAGCGCCGGGCGCGACGATGAAATGATCCAGCACCCGTACATCAACCAGTGCGAGCGCTTCAGCGAGCGCTTTTGTCAGTGAGCGATCCGCTGCGCTGGGATTGGCTTCTCCAGATGGATGGTTATGCGCCAAAATCACCGAGCCTGCATTGTGAGCAAGTGCTCGCTTAACGATCTCGCGCGGATATACGCTGGTTTGTGTCAGGGTTCCTCGAAACAACTCATCGATGGCAATGACGCGGTTTTGTGCAGTCAGGAACACGGCAACAAAGACTTCGTGCGGCAGGCGCGACAACGTCATCCGTAAATAATCGCGGACGGCTTGAGGAGAATTGAGCGCGTCGGATTTCAAGACCTCCTCCTCGAGCGCCCGGCGACCCATTTCAAGTACCGCCTGGAGTTGCACGTACTTGGCAGGCCCCACGCCATTGACTGCGCACAATTGGGCCTCACTTGCCGAGAAGAGGCCAGCGAGATTGCCAAATTTAAGGACTAACTCGCGGGCCAGGTCAACCGCACTTTTTCCCTTAACACCGACCCTCAGGAATATTGCGAGCAATTCTGCGTCGGATAGCGCTTTCGCGCCCTGTTTCAACAAGCGCTCGCGGGGGCGCTCGTCTTCAGGCCATTCTGTGATTGCCATGTTTTTGAATGATCCTGTGTAAAATAATCAGATGGTGACGAAAACAGCAAAAAAAATTGATCGGATAGTGCTCGGCATTACAGGCGGCATTGCTGCCTATAAGTCCGCTGAATTAACCCGCCTGCTTAAGAACGCGAACATCGACGTGCAGGTCGTGATGACTAATGCGGGTGCCAAATTTATCACGCCGATCACGATGCAAGCCTTGTCCGGCAATCCTGTATTCATGGATGCGTGGGATAACCGGATCGACAATAACATGGCGCATATCGAATTATCCCGCACTGCAGACGCCATTCTGGTCGCCCCGGCCAGCGCGGATTTTCTCGCCAAACTCGCCAACGGCCTCGCTGACGACTTGCTTTCAACGTTGGCCCTTGCCCGCCAGCCGACATGCACGTTACTGGTGGCACCCGCGATGAACCGGGAAATGTGGGAAAACCCCGCTACCCAGCGCAATATCGCGCAGCTTGTTGCCGATGGCGTCAAAGTGTTGGGTCCAAGCGAAGGCGACCAGGCGTGCGGTGAAACGGGGCTGGGCCGCATGCTCGAGCCGGGCACTTTGCTAGCCGCCATACTGGGCCTGTATACGCCAAAATCACTTGCGGGAAGACATGCGCTGGTGACCGCCGGACCCACCTTTGAATGCATCGATCCCGTTCGCGGCATTACCAATGCCAGTTCCGGCAAGATGGGTTACGCGATTGCACAGGCGCTCATCGACGCGGGCGCAGACGTGACACTGGTGAGCGGGCCCACCTCACTAACACCTCCCCCTGTGGCTAGTTTTGTTGCAGTGAGCTCAGCTTCGGAGATGTTAGACGCTGTAATGCAACATTTGACCGAAGTTGACATGTTTTTTAGCGTAGCGGCGGTATCGGATTACACCCCGGCCACACCAAAACCCCATAAAATCAAGAAATCCACTGAAAAATTAACGCTTGACCTTGTACCAACGGTGGACATCCTGTCTTGGGTCGCGGCCCAACCGCATACGCCGTTTTGTGTCGGCTTTGCGGCAGAAACCGAGAACGTCGTCGAATATGCGCGTAAAAAACGTGAAAAAAAGAAAATTCCCATGATTGTCGCCAATCTTGCCACCGCAGCAATCGGCGCTGACGACAATGAGGTGACGATTGTGGACGAAAGCGGGGATTACCCGATCTCCAAGGGTAGCAAAATGGACGTTGCGCGCATCATTGTTGATCACGCCACCAAACTCCTGATAGCGCAGGGTCCCAAACGAGCGAATTTAAAGCCTGTCAAAAATGCATAAGCTTGACGTACGCATCCTCGACGCCAGGCTTCTCGAACAGCTTCCGCATTACGCGACGCCGGGCTCGGCTGGCCTGGATCTGCGCGCCTGCCTCGATGTGCCCGTCACGCTCAAGCCCGGTGAAACGACTTTGATCCCGTCCGGGATTGCGATTCATCTGGGGAGCCCTAAATACGCGGCGATGGTATTGCCTCGCTCGGGTTTGGGACACAAGCACGGCATCGTACTGGGAAATCTTGTCGGCCTGATCGACTCCGATTACCAGGGGCAAATCTTTGTCTCGGTCTGGAATCGGGGGCAGTCGGAATTCACGATCCAGCCGATGGAACGTATTGCCCAGATGATTGTAGTGCCCGTGTTGCAAGTTGAATTTAACGTCGTTCCCGATTTCGTTGCGTCTGCGCGCGGCGAAGGCGGGTTCGGCAGTACCGGCAAAAAGTAGGCGTGGTGCGCGCGACAAACGTTACGGTTAGACATTGCGCTTCCAACTCCACGTTACTATTTTTATAAGCCCTGCCTTATGATGATCACAAGTTATCGTCGCCACCTTGCCATGGTACTCGCGGCCTTCGTTTTGTTGGTTTCAACAAACGTGCCTGCTACCACGCCTACTTTCCCGGAAGGCAAACCCCAGAGCGGTCTTGCAATCATCGTCCTCAAGGTCGGTAGCCAAAGCGTGCGCGCCGCTGTTGCCAATACGGAAGCCACCCGGCAAGTCGGGCTGATGTTTCGGCAAAAAATGGGAAAACAGGAAGGAATGCTGTTCGTCTTTCCGGAAATTGGCTATCACGCGATGTGGATGCGAAACACACTAATTCCGTTATCCGTTGCATACATGAACGAGCGCGGCATGATTCTCTCCGTTCATGAAATGCAGGCACTCACGGAAACGTCGCACCAATCTGCCGGGCCGGCGCGCTACGCCCTGGAAATGAATGCAGGCTGGTTCACATCGAACAAAATCAGCGTAGGCGATACGATCAAAGGCCTGGAAAAAGCGCCCAAGCCTCAATGAGGTTCGCGCCTTTTCCGCTACCGTTTGTGTTTCCACGCCCACTCCCGCCAGCCTTTGAGCATCGGGAAATATAAGCCCAGCCGGATCGATTTCGATGGCGATGAACCTGACATCGCGCTCAGTATCGTCGCGTAAGTTTCCAGCTGTGCGGCATAGCGTTTTTGTTCATTGTCCAGAAACGTGTCGGGATCGCCGCCCTCGTGACTTCCGGTTTTGAAGTCGACGATCCAGCGTACGTTCTGGTCATCGATAAACGTGCGGTCGATGGCAATGTCCATCAACGCGCCATGCTGCATACCTGTCAGTCGCCATTCCGCGCGAGCGTGTTCGTGCGGCTGCAGTGTCCAACGCCCCCGGCCATCAGCGAGGGTATTATTCAGTGCGTCAGCCACTTTCGATGTTGCGAAAGTCAACTCCTCGGCAGCAACCCCGCGTCGAGCAAGCTCTCGCTCAAGGGTCGGCATCATGGCCGCGATACGCTCATCGTTCCAGGCTGCGACGCCCTCTTCCGCGATCCTCTGCAAACAGGCGTGCACGACACTGCCAATATGGCGCGCCGCTTCGCTCGCCCACTCAAAATCAATAGCGATTTCGTCATTCGACTGGCGTTGACTGTCGCTTAGTGCTTGAACAGAAATTGCATCCGGCATGGCGGGTAGCGGCTGCGTTCGGGTAAGTCGCATCGGCCCATGCGGCGGACGCGCCACAGGTACCAAGGCGTCCGGTAGTGTTGGCGCATGGGATTCGGCAGGCGCGGCGTGCCAGTCATCCCAAAGTGCTGCTGCGACGGCAGGCCACAAGGCCGCGAGCAGTGTATCTGCGCGCGGTGGGGAAAACATCTCCATGCCATCGCCAACGACGTCATCAGCCTTCACATGGACGGCGCCGAGCAAATGCAATCGTCGCTCAGCCCGGGTGGCAGCAACGTATAGCAACCTGACGTACTCGTGTTGCTGCTTCTCGCGCTCCTGGGTGAGTACGTAGCGATAAATGGCGTCCGACTCGACATCCTCTTCAGCACCCGTCTCGCGGATTGGCGCCAGCAATAATTCACGCGCGCCGGTCTCCGGGTTTGGATGCTCGGTCCAGACAATTAACTTACTGTCATCACGACGCGCCGCGCGATGCAATCCAGGCACGATCACGGTATCGAATTCGAGGCCCTTGGCCTTGTGAATGGTCATGATCTGCACGGGTGGAACGACTTCATCAATATCAGCTTCACTCGTACCCGCAAACAGTTTATCCACGCGGCGCTCAAGCGCATTCAGGTCAATCAACTGTCCGCCGCTCGCCTGCGCCTGTGTTTCCGCTTTCAGCAACGCGAGCAGCAGCGCGACATCGGTCAAGTCACTTTCGTCCCGCAGACAAGCCGGGCCGCGTAATCGGAGCCAGGTACCTTCAACCGCGTCACTCAACGGCATGCGGCCACGCAGTTCGAGTGCTGGGGTGAGCGCATCGCAAACTTGCTTTACCCGAACCTGACCGTCGTCAGACATCGCCGCCAGGCAAGTGTCGTCATTGAGCAATTCCCAAACCGTCCGCGTTTCCAGCGTGAGCACGCCATCAACCGGTACGGCACCCTTCATGAGAAGCGCAAGATCGCGCAGGGTTAGACCGCACCAGGGCGCACGCAACAGCGCCAACCAGGCGATACGATCGCCCGGATGCAACAACGCCCGCGTGAGCGAAAGCAAATCCTGCACAACCGGCCGCGTATTGAGCGGATCAATATCCACGGCGCGAAACGTAATATTTGCAGCTTTAAGCGCGGGCACTATCTCGCGCAGATGTCCGCGGTTACGCACCAGAACAGCGATGACCGCGTCCGGTTTCTCGCGGCGCGTGGACACAATAATATTGACGACTCGACCGGCTTCCTCAATATCGGCCAGCCGTGCCTCCTCCATTGCGCTGCGCGCCGCTATGGTCGCCGTCTTTCTCAGCCAGCATGGATACAGCGTCACCCCTGGCTGACTTGACCCGCCATCACCAGGTTCCTCTTCCGCTGCGAACGCCACGCTGGACGCGTAGGGAACCGCGCCGGTGGTCGAATCCTCGTTGGCAGGCATCAGTTTCGTGAATGTACTGTTCACCCACTTGACCACCCCTGCGCAGGACCGGAAATTTACGCTCAATGCCAACGGGTTCAATTGCACACCGCCAAGACCATCCCGCCACGCCCGCGAAAACAAACTAACTTCTGCTTCGCGAAAACGATAGATCGATTGCATCGGATCGCCCACCAGAAACAGGGTCCTGCCATCGCCATCACTCCAGCCACGTGTCAATTTTTCGAGCAACTCAAATTGCGCGAATGACGTGTCCTGAAATTCATCGACCAGCAAATGACTGAGCCGATAGTCCAGCGCAAGCGCAAGGTCGGTTGGGGCATCATCGTAGCCGAGGGCACGCGAAGCTGCCTCGGCGATTTCGGTAAAGTCGCATTGCCCCAGTCGGCTAAACACGTTCCACAATGAGGCAATGGCGTGCGGCAACAAACGTACGATGGCACCCAAAATTTGCCACTGACTCTCGCTGTAACCAGCCGACGGCAGCGAACGCAATTGATGAAGTGCGGCAGCCGTCGCGGTGGCCGTTGGTGCTGATTCTGTGAGCGACGCGAGCAAACTGGTCATGCGATTTTTTTGTGCGCTAAGCCGTGCTTTTTCATCTTTGCCGACACCGACCGGGAAACCCTGATTCTTGGTGACGATTTTTCGCCACGATCCTGCCTTGGTCAGCAACAGTTCGACGAGCGCAAGCCAGGCCGGCAACGAGGCGACATCCCCATCCGGAAATGTCGTCAGACCACTCAAATGGGAAAGTTGTTTATCCACGGGCATCGCAGACAAGTTTTGCCCGGAGATCCGCGCCAGTGCTAGAGTTTCACTTTTGTGTTCCGCTGGAAATACGGCGGCGACGCGCGCCGTCCCTTGCGCACGTACCCTCACCAGCGTCGCCTCCAGCATCTCGCGCTCATGCATCGCCGAAAGATTGCGCAACCAATGGTCGCGCGAGCGGAGCACATCGGCGACAAGACTTTCGGCGACGGTTATGTTGTTATCCAGGTGCGCCAATAGCGTGGCGATATCATCGGCAACCGCGACTGCGTTCGCGTCCGACTCGTTGACCTGTGCGAGCAGATGGCGCGCCGCTTCGGTGTAAAGCGCACCCGCATCGTCCACGCTTTCGGGCTGCGCACCAAAGCGCGCGAGCAACGGCATTTGCCG
>JBKJMK010000311.1:0-7883 GCA_046596005.1 Usitatibacteraceae bacterium
GACGTAATATTCTTCTTTCTCAGCACATTTGCAATTCCTCCCAAATCCAGCAGTTTATCGAACCATTGGGCATCACTTGCGTTGACGGCATAAAGGACGTTTGGCGGTAATTCTCCCCGCGGCCCCCAGAACGTGAGTTCGATATCCGGTCTGGCAGCAAGTGAATCGACCATGCTTCGGATGAACACAGCTTTCCAATCCGTCGAGTCCCGCGGGAAAGAGGTGCTAGTCATGAAGACTCGTAGTTTATTGTCAGTAATCATGACGGATTACCGATTGGCCAAAATCAATGGTGAACCAAGCTATTCATACCGCAAAGCCTCCACCGGTTTCAACCCCGCTGCCCGCTTCGCCGGATAAAATCCAAAGAAAATTCCAATCATTGCGGAAAAACCAAACGCAATTGCGATGCCGGTAGCGGAAATGCCGACTTGCATTGGTGAAAATTTGGTAATGAGCACACTGCCACCGTAGGCGAGTGCAACACCGATTGCGCCGCCGCAAACGCAAATGACGATTGCCTCGGTCAGAAATTGCAGAAGCACATCGCGGCGTTTCGCGCCTAGTGCCATGCGGATACCAATTTCGCGGGTGCGCTCGGTGACGGAAACCAGCATGATATTCATGATGCCAATGCCGCCCACCAGTAGCGAAATCGAGCCGATGGCGCCGAGCAGCAATGTGAGCGCAGTGGCGATGCCTTGTGCTGCTTCAGCGATGGATGCGAGATCGCGGACCGTAAAATCGTCTTCTGCATCATCGCGGATCCGATGTCGGATGCGCAGCGCTTGGGTGGCGTCGTAAATCGCATCTTGCGTCTGATCAGCGCTGCTGGCCTGCGCCATGATGTAGTGGATCGCACCGGGAGACCAGGTGCGGATCACTTGTTGGCGCGCGGTGGTGAGTGGAATGAGGACGGTGTCGTCCTGGTCGCCGCCGCCAAGATCGCTGCCTTTGTTGCCGAGTACGCCGATAACTTCGAATGGGCGATTGCGAATGCGGATGGTCTGTCCAATCGGGTCGGACTCGTTGAATAAATTCTGCGCGACCGTTGCGCCAATCACGGCGACGCGCGAAACCGAGCGCATCTCTACATCGCCAAACAGGCTGCCTTGCTCGGCGATAAAATCCTTGATCTCGAAGAATTCCGGGCTCACGCCCATGACGGTGGTATTCCAGTTGTTCGCCCCACTGGCAACCTGAAACGGGTTGCGCACCACTGGTGCCACATTGGCGAAGGTCGGTAACGCCGCGAGCGCTTGCGCATCTGCCAGCGTGAGCGTCTGCGATGCGCCACTTCCCGCGCGCACACCGTTGGCAGTCGATGACCCTGGCAGGATGATTATTACATTCGAGCCCATTGCTGCGATGCGCCGGTTGATGTCTTCGCGTACCGATTCGCCGATTGCCAGCATCAACACAACCGCGCCAACGCCGATGATGATACCGAGCATCGTGAGGCCGGCGCGCAACCGGTTCATCGACATGGCGCGGAATGCTTCCAGAAATACTTGAACAAGGTTCAAACTTATGCCTTACGCCGTTCAGTTGTTACAAAATGGTAGATCAAGCATTGGCGGGCGTTCACGGGCATAAATAGCCTGGAAGTCGCACGGATGCTGGAGTTTGTATATTTCATAATAGTGCATCCGCCATCGCTCCATCATACGTGACCAGACCGTCTTTCAGGCGCACCAGACGCTTCGCGTACTTTGCCACATCCGGCTCGTGGGTCACAATTAAAATGCTCATCCCCTCGTCGTTAAGCCGTGTGAACAGGCTCATGATTTCACTCGAGGTGGTGGTGTCGAGATTGCCCGTTGGCTCGTCGGCGAGAATAAGCGCGGGCTCGCACACCAGCGCGCGCGAAATCGCCACGCGTTGCTGCTGGCCACCAGAAATCTGGTTTGGCAGACGTTTGGTAAATGCCCCTAGCCCCGTCTGTGCCAATTTCTCAGCGCCGCGTTTACGCGCCTCGGCCATGGGCACCCCGGCATAGAGCAGCGGCAGTGATACGTTGTCGATCAGCGGCATGCGCTTTAATAAGTTAAAGCCCTGAAACACAAAGCCGATGGTTTCATTGCGCACTTTCGCCAACTCGTTATCGTTGAGTTTTGCGGTTTCCTTGCCGTTCAAAATATAACTTCCGCTCGTCGGTGTGTCGAGGCAACCGAGAATATTCATCAGTGTGGATTTGCCCGAGCCGGATTGTCCCATGATGGCAACGAACTCACCTTTGTGAATCGTCACGTTGATGCCGTGCAGTACCGGGGTTTCGACGTCAGCGCTGAAGTAGCTCTTGCGTATGTCGCTGAGCTGAATCAACACCTCCGGTTGGGCTTGCGATTTCATTGCGTGCATCTGGGCATTCATGGTGAATGCTATTTCTTCGCGGTCTTGTCTTGCAGATCGCGGATAACCAATTCATCACCGGGTTTCACATCGCCAGAGAGCATTTCCGTGAATTGGTTACTTGCCACTCCTGTGCGAATTTCAGTGGGCACCAATTCGTTCTTGTCATTGATTTTATAAACACGTGCAGGAGGCCGGCGCACGCGACCGCCACCGTCTATGCTTGCTGTACTGTCGGCCTTGGACAATTCCTTCGATGCATCCGCTTTCATTTCAACGGGTTTTGTATCAGAAGATTCACCAAGCTTCTTTTTTGGAGCATCCTTTTTTGCAGTCTTCTTGTCGTCCTTTTCATCTTTAGGCGGTTTGAATCGCAGCGCCCCGTTCGGGATGCGCACCACATTGTCTCGCTGATTCGCCACAAAACTTACCTGCGCGGTCATGCCGGGCTTCAGCAGGCTACCTTCGTTGTTCACATCCACGACCACGTTATACGTCACCACATTTTGCTGGATCGTGGGGTTCAGGCGCACCAGTCGAATCTTTCCCTGAAAGTCGCGTTCAGGGTATGCATCGACAGTAAAACGCACCGGCATGCCTTGGCGCACACTACCAACATCAGCCTCGGCGACGCTGGTATCGATTTGCATTTCTTCCAGGTTTTTTGCAATCTGAAACAGCGTAGGCGTACTGAAACTCGCGGCCACGGTCTGGCCGACATCAATTTTTCGGTCGATCACAATGCCATCAATTGGTGACCGGATGATGGTGTAGCTCAAGTTGGTTTTCTCTCGATCAAGCTGGGATTTCACCTGGGCCACCGTCGCATTCGCAACATCAAGTTCTTTGGTATTTTGCTCAAGTGTCTGCGAACTGATAAAACCCTTTGCCACCAGTTCACGATTGCGCTTCAGGGTGCTTTCGGCCAGGCGCGCTGTCGCCTCTGCGGAACGCACGCTGGCGTCAATCTGCGCCAGATTGGCTTTGATGAGCGCGGGGTCAAGCTCCAGCAGGACCTGATTGGCTTTAACGGTGTTATTGAAATCGGTGTAGAGCTTGGTTACTGTGCCCGAGACCTGCGTGCCAACACTGACGACGGTGACCGGATTCAAGGTCCCGTTGGCCGTAATCCGCTGTATAACCGCCCCTCGATCAACGGTCGCCGTCCGATAACGTTCACCCTTACTCTCCTCGGCCTTCTTTTGAAAATAAACCCCTGTGCCGATAGCGCCAAGTACGAGCAAAAGGGGAATGAGAATTTTGGCGCGAAAAATGAAATTGGAAATTGATACGAAAGCAGACTTCGTGGATGTCATGTGCGTAGGGGATTGTTCTACTTGTTGAGACGCGTATTTTACGCTTGGGGGAGGGCTGACGACCACTGCAGCTAACGTTTTACAGCCAACGCCCGCATCGGGAGACCATTGGAAACAAATGCGTGGTAGTACTCAAGGTTATTCAATTCTTCAGACCCGAGCGCAAACGGCTCCGCACCGCTACGCTGCATACACTGCTGGAACTGCATTTGCAATACGAGCACGCGTCCGCCGGGCTGGAGCCGCGGCCAGGTAACTGCCTGGCCGACCGCCGCCGACAGGCCCTGCTGTCCGAATGTAGTGCCGGCCTTCAGTACGTGGCACGAAGCGCATGCATAGTCCTGCTGGCCAATGCGCCGCTGAAACAGCGCGCGCCCGGAATCAAATTTTTCACGCGCCTGCACACTGCCAACGCGCACCGTCAGGCGCTGGCCATCAGAGAGACTTTTGAAATACGCGTTGAGTGGCCCCATGACATTCGTATTGGCAATGTCAATCTCGGGCTCTCCATGCAGTGCCAGGCATCGATTGAGGGCCATGTCCACGGTCACAACTTGTCTGGTCTTGGCATCGAATTGCGGGTATGCCGCAGCAACGCGCTTGCCCGCATTCGGGAAGCAATTGGCGAACAACTTTCCATTCCTGAATTTTTTATCCCATGTCTTCTTGCCGATGGCGAGAATGTCCGCGCTGTTGGTCGCATTGTCGGCGTTGAGTGGTATGGCCTGAACACCGGCGGATGGATTATCTACGCCCAGCACCCAATCGTTTGGATTCGAACCAGGCAATCGCTGTTGGAGTGCCTGAATAAGCGCTTGACGTTGTTGTTCGGGAGTCGCGGCGGACTGTGCGCGCGGTGCTGACGGCAGCAGGCACACGCAAAGGACAGTCAGTCGCAAGGCGACAATAGAAAGAGTTTTACAACGTTTCAAGATAAGTAACGATGGCATCGATCTCGGTTTCCGTCAGGATATGGTGTTTGCCGTATGGTGGCATGATGGTATCGGGCGTGACCTTGCTACTGTCCCAGATAACATTGCGCAGCCGCGCGCGGTCTGTCAGGGCGGGATACTTTTGTTTGATCGCTTCCAGTGGTGGTCCAATCGCTGAGACACTTTTCTGCGCGGTATCGGTAGGTGTTTTGTGGCAAGCAGCACAATTGCCTTTGCGTTCTGCAACGTACAGCGCCCGTCCGGCCTGAATGGTGGCTTGCGCAGAGGCGCCGGCTGCGCAGGTGAACATGACGATACCACTCAAGATCACGTAAACAACATTGACGCGCGTATCGCACGCACGCAATGCCATCACCACGCGCGCGATGCCGGTTGGGGCTTCTCGGGCGGATCGTCACGATCATCCTCACGATCACGCTTCTCGCTTTTTTCACCGGGCATCAGCGGACGATTTCGAAACGCCAGCCGCAGTTCGCGCAGTCGCGCTTCCGCGCCAGATGATTCATAAAAATCACCGTCTTTCGCCTTTACTGCAATTTGCAATTGCTCTACTGCACCGAGCAAATTGCCGCGTCGAAAATAAGCTTCGCCGACAGCACGATGTTGTGCCAGTTTCTTGTTCTTTTTTTCATAGCCCTTTGCAGCCAACTCGAAGAGCCTCGCGTCGTCTTGAATGTTTTTTAACCGCTCGTTAACTTGTGCCAGCGCCGCATCCGTTTGACCGGATTCGTATAGCGCATCTGTGCTGCCGTAGAACAACGCACGATGTTGCGGAAACGCCTGCATTGCGGCGCGATAAAGTCGCAGTGAATCGGCCCATTGACGTTGCCCCGCCTTGATCTCTGCGGCGAGGTTCTCAATCCACGGATGGAGAGTGTTGTTGCCGCCGCGAATGCTGTTGAGCTCTTTTTCAGCATTTGCGAAATCACGCGTGCGCGTGAGCGCCAGTGCCAGCCCGTAAACATCGGCACGATTGCGCAGTATCGTGCGTTGCGCAATGGCTTCGCGGAAAAATACGACGGAGTCTCCGCCACCGACACTCATCACGCGTAGCTTTGCTTGCGCGAAGCGATAATCCAGACTATCTGGAACGGAGCGTTTGCTCTCCGCGCCCATTTGGTCGACGCGATTTTGCATATCGGCGATGCGCTCGGTGGTAAGCGGATGCGAACGCAGATAGCCCGGTGTTTTTCCGTCGTTATGCCGATTGGCAAGCAGCAGGCGTTCGAAAAAGCCCACCATGCCGCGTGGGTCAAAGCCGGCACCGACCATGGTCTGAATGCCAAGCCGGTCCGCTTCGCTTTCAAATTCGCGACTGTAGTCCAATTGACTTTGAATGCTAAATGCCGCACTGGTCGCCAGTGCGGCCTCGGTCGCCTGGCCTGAAGACGCTGAGCCAGAACGGGCAGCCAGAATTGCGGCGGCCAAACCCAGCAATTGCACTGGCGCATTTTTGCGTTGCGCATCCGCGCCGCGCGATTGATGCCGCTGCAATATATGCGCCAACTCGTGCCCGAGAACGCCAGCGAGTTCAGATTCGTTGGTGGTGGCCAACAGCAGACCGGAGTGGATGCCTATAAAGCCGCCGAGCAGCGCGAAGGCGTTGATTGATTCATCGTTGAGAACAAAAAACTCGAAATCACGCCGGTTATCGTTGGTGGCGCTACGCGTTGCGCCGACCAACCGCGAGCCAATACTGGTGATGTAATCCTGAATTTCGGCGTCCTCCACGAAGGCACGGTCGCCGCGTACTTCCAGCATAATGCGTTTGCCGATCGCGCGCTCCTGTGGGGCGGAAAGAACTGCATCGGATGCATCGCCCAATTCTGGCAAACCTTCAGCCAGCGCGGTACATGTGAGTACCAGGCAGGCACTCAAGGTGATGCCTGCTGTTAAACGATTCATGAAAAACGGCGTTGGCATGGGATGATGTCTCGCTGGTTCAGGGGCACGTGCGCGCAAAGTTTTTAGGCTCTGTCGACCAGGATCAGTTCCCTCGAAATTGGTAAAGAATTGTACCAATGGAATACCGCATAATCTGAATATGAGCAAATTGAACCATTTTGATGAAAACGGCCAGGCACATATGGTCGATGTCGGTGAAAAGCCCGAAACCCATCGCGTCGCGGTTGCCACGGGTCGCATTACGATGTTGCCATCGACTTTTGAATTGATACGTTCGGGTACTGCCAAAAAAGGCGATGTGCTCGGGATTGCCCGCATTGCCGCTATTCAGGGTGCCAAGCGTACGCCGGACCTGATCCCGTTAGCGCATCCCTTGATCATCAATAAAGTTGCGGTGGAATTTCAAACTGACGCCACCACCTCAAGCATTATGTGCCGCGCGACGGTGGAAACGATCGGTCGCACCGGCGTGGAAATGGAAGCGCTGATGGCGGTCAATGCAGGCCTGTTGACTATTTACGACATGGTCAAGGCAGCCGATCGCGGCATGGTGATTTCAGACATCAAGCTGCTGGAAAAACATGGTGGTAAATCGGCCGATTTTATCGCTGATGTCGGGTAATTTCCAACTTTTTGCGCGGCATATATGGTTCGGCCAATACCACCAGGCCATAAACGAACACTGCCACTGCCGACGCGATGGCGGTTCACGACATCAGCAATGTCCTGGCCGCTCCCAAGGCACCGCATCCCGCGATGACGGCGATCACGTTGGCTTTGTAACGCATCAACGCAACAGCCGCCGTAATGGTGAGCAACATTGAAAACCATTCGAACAATCCACTGAACAGCGCGTCTTTCGTTGCAGCGGGCCACCATATTTTCCAGGCGAAAAATACCGCCAGATTGATGATCACCCCGACGACGGCGGCAGTAATTGCGGTAAGCGGCGCGGTAAATTTCATCTGTCCGTGGGTGGCCTCAACCAGCGGGCCACCGATGAGGATGAACAGGAATGACGGCAGGAAGGTAAAAAAGGTCACGACGCTGGCGGCCACTACTGCGCCAATAAATAGTGATTCCGGCCCCAATACGGCTTTGGTCCAGCCACCCACAAAACCAACAAACGCGACCACCATGATCAACGGGCCCGGCGTGGTCTCGCCGAGCGCCAGCCCGTCGATCATCTGCGCGGCGGAGAGCCACTGGTGCTGTTCGACCGCCCCCTGGTAGACATAGGGCAGCACCGCGTACGCCCCGCCGAACGTCAGCAGCGCCGCCTTGGTGAAGAACCAGCCCATCTGCGTCAACGTGCCATCCCATCCTTCGCGCCCGACCAGTAGCGCCATGGGCGCAA
>JBKJMK010000371.1:0-7123 GCA_046596005.1 Usitatibacteraceae bacterium
GCGATTCCATTCAAGTCGGCCGCGGTTTCATGCGCGATCCTGAGACCGCAAAAAACGATCTCAAGCTTGCGGAAACCTTGCACTTTGCCTCCTGTCTCTGCGGCGAGTTCGATGAGCAGTGCAGCTGCTGCCACGAAATCACATTGTTCGATGGCCACGCGAATCATGATGGCGGTGGCCTCGGCCTGAAGTGAAACTGACCCCATCCGTCTGGCATTCATGCGCGCCTGGTTGGCGGTCGTACCGGCGCGAGGCAGGTCCTGCCGGATCAGCGCGGCATTGGCGAGCCCGATCTGTGAAAACGTCAATGGGCCGCGATCGCCGAATGTGGTGGCAATCGCGATCGCTTTCTCAAAGGCGGATTCGGCTTCTTCCACCTCGCCGGTCTGTAGCAATGCGCCACCAAGATTACATAGATGCCGGCTTTGCATGCTTTGCAGTCCATCGTCCTGTAGCAGTTTCAATGCGTGGCGGTGAATCTCGATGCAACGCTCCAGCTTTCCCTGATAGTGCGCGACGCCACCCAGCGCGTTCAACAGCATCACCATCACCATGGCGGACACGTCGGCGGCTCCTGCGATCGACAGGCTGTCTTCCAGCAAGATCCTGGCGCGCTCCAGTTCGCCCAATTCCATCAATGCGGTACCGGCGAACGAATCCATGCGCACCCGCTCGACATGGGGAACGTCGGCATCGTCCACCGCCTGAGCTTTGGCGTATTCCGCCAGAATCGCCGTGTAATCACCGCGAAACAGATAAGCACCCGCGCGCCCCGCATGGGCCGAGAACTGCAGCCCGTATTTGCGTGAAGCCGCACGTGAATCCAATTTCGTTTCACCCAGCGCTGCCTCTGCCCGGGCGTAGTCGGCCAAAGCCTGATCGTAATTGCCAAGCTGGCGTAGCAGGTCGGCGCGACGCACCCAAAGCGCACACGCGGCCAGTGATGGCATCCCATCATCCGCTTCGGGCCAGCCATCCACACAGGCCCGCACCAGGCCGCGTGCATGTGCCGTATTGACCAGCGCCGCTGTGAGCATCACCACGTTTTCCGTATCGCGAATTTTGCATGCCAATTTCAAGGCATTCATTTCATCGTTAAAACGCCCCGGTGTGCTGGCCATCGCGTCGACCGATTCAGCCCCCAGCAAGCGCGCGTTTTCCGTCATGGCACGCCTGGCCATTTCAGCCACGTAACTGGCCTCCAGCCGCGCGGCAACGGCGCGGCTTTTCGCCAGGCGCGTCGACGCCAGCTCGCGCAACAGGGGATGCAGTTTGAATTGGTCGCCCACACTTTGCAGCAGCGCACGGGCCGCCAGCGCCTGCAGTGTGCTTTCACGCACTCTCGCCACTGCAAAGGCGAGCGCCGCCGAAAATGCACCCTGGAACAGTGCCAGCGTAGCGAATGCCCTCGTCTGTTCGTCACTGGCGGCGGCGAGCGATTGCTCGATCACGCGTCGCACGCTGACATGTCGTTCCGGACGGTTGCTTGCCCGCGCGGATGGCGTTTTGTCATTCAGCAAGTCACGCGCGATCTCGGCGCAGGGCCGCGAACCCACCTGCGCCGCCGCCAGTTCGAGCGCCAATGGCAAGCCGTCGGCCGCGCGACAAATGGCGAGCACATGTGGCAGTTCCGCAGTGCGCGAAAAACCCCGGTAAGCCTGCCGGGCACGGCTGGTAAACAGCTCGACGGCAGTATCGGTTGAGGCATCAGCCGATTCGCCATTTTCCAGCGCTGTCGATGGATAAGAAAGGCCGCCGAGTTCAAGCAGCCATTCCTCCTGCAGCCCCAGCGAAACGCGCGATGTCACCAGCATCTTCAGGCCCGGTGCCTCCCGCAACAACGCCGGCAGGAAGTCGCGCGCTTCGCTGACCTCCGTCGGCGACGTCGGCAGCAATTGCTCGAAGTTGTCCAGAACCAGCAGTCCCTTGCAGGTGCGCAGGGCCTCGCACAAAACTTCCCTGGGGTTCACGCGTGGCGATAGCTCGAAACCGAACGCCGCCGCCACCGCAGCGTAAAACCCCTGCGTGGATTGCGCCGCCTCCAGCCCCACAAAATAAGCGTCATCGTCGTGCCGCCGGGTTTCGTCAGCGAATGCGAGTGCCAGGCGGGTCTTGCCAATACCGCCGGGCCCATGCAGTGTGATCAAACGACAATGCGCATCGGACAGCATGCGCGCGATCTCGGCGAGTTCGTCCTGGCGCCCCACAAAGCTGGTCGCCAGCGCCGGCAAGCCGGTAGCGCGGATGCTGCCGCGCCGCCGCAGGGCCTGATCAAGAATGGCCTGCGTCGCTGGCGCGGGCTTGCGGCCCTTGCCGGTCGCCAGTGTCCGGCGCAGAAGATCAAATTGCGCCTCGGCCGCGCGCACGTTCCCCACCAGTATCTGCAACTGCATGACTTCGCCGTGCATGGCGTCATCACAGGGGTCGCGCTGCAGCCAGGCTTGCGCCAGCGCGAGCGCCTCATCGCTGCCCGGCGTCGTGCCCCCCGCCTGACAGCGCCGCCGGAGTGCCGACACCGCACTCAGGGTGACGTGCCGGACCCGCGCGGCGAGATTCTCACGTTGGCTGTTGAGCCAATCGTCGAACTCCGGCAAATCATCGAACACGCGGTCAGCCAGAAGCGTTCCCGGATATAGCGAGAGCAGTGTCGCCGCCGATGGTGCGTGCGGGAACGCGTCAACAATCTTCCAGACATCGCATTCGCTGACCGCAGATTTATCCAGGGAAAGTTCGTTCCTGCTTGCAGTGATTGCGCCCCTCACGGCAGCCGGCAGGTGATGCAGCAGCTGACGCAAACTCGCCATTGCCGAGGCTGCCGGTACGCGTCGCCACAACAGGCGGGCCACCAAGTCGCGCGTCACCGGGCCTTCGTTGAGCACCAACAGCGCAAGCAGCGGCAACATCCGCGACGACGACGCCGAGAGTTCGATCGCCTCAAACTTGATTTCGGCCTTACCAAGAAGCTTGATCGACAGCCTCTGCCGCACAGCGGGGGAAACGAGCGAGAGATTAGCGGCGTTCATACACTGAAACACCGGCGCAGGTGAAGCCATTTCGACCTGGGGCCAGGAATTGCACCAGTGCGGGTGGAAATTGCAAGTTCGCTTCTCCTTGTCCTGCCCGATAGCGTGCCGCAAAATTGCCGGTCCGCGCGAGCCGCTCGAATTCTGCTGTCGGCAGCGCAGATGGGCTCGGGACGGGCCATCGACACATTGGATTTAAGTATAAGCGGCAGATCCGCATTTCTGAAAGTTTGACTGATGCTTCAGGCCTTAACTAACGCAGAAATAACGCTGTCCGGATAGTCAGCAAGACCACACGCCAACATACTCCCTCACAGACAACGTTGACGAACATCTTTGCAGGATTGCCCGCAGCGCTTCCATGGTCGAGAACATAGTGGCAGCGCCGAGAGCAAGAAATCATTCCAGAGGACCACCCTTCCATGAAATTGCCCACCAACGGCCTGCGCATCTTCACTGCAGTTGTGTTTGCACTGCTGGTCGGCAGTGCGCATGGACAAGCGCCCTCCACCCCCCTCATCGGCAGCGCCTTTGCCGGCAACGCACAGGTTTTTGTGTCTTTCTCCGCCCCACTTTCAAGCGGCGGCAGCCCGATCACCACCTACACCGCCACCTGCACGCCAGGCGTTGGCATGAGTGCCACGGGCAGTGGTACAACCGCGCCCATCGCCGTGACAGGGTTGACCAATAACACGGCGGTTAACTGTTCGGTCACCGCAACCAACGCCGCCGGCATCAGCCCGCCATCGGCCACGGTGAGTATCACGCCGTTCCTCACCGCACCACTGACGCTGATCGGCGTGAAATCAAGAAAGAGCCACGGCAGTGCTGGTGTGTTCGACGTGCCGATCAACAACACGACACCGCTGGACGGGTTGGTCAACGTTGAACCGCGCGTCATCGGTGCCGGCCACAGCATCGTCTTTCAATTCAATGCCACCGTTAATTCCGTTGGGCCCGTCACGGCAATCGATGAATCTGCAGCCGCCGTTAGCGCGACGCCAACGCCGGTGGGTAATGAAGTCGTGGTGTCGCTGACCGGTGTCGCCGACAACAAACGCGTCAACGTTGCGTTGTCCACGGTGAATGGCACCGCCGTCAATGCAGCAGCCTCGGTCGGGTTTCTGATGGGCGACGTGAACGACTCACGGACCGTCAACGCAAGCGACATCAGCGGCCAGAAAGCGCGCGCCGGTCAACCCACAACCGCCGCAAATTTCCGATCCGATGTCAGCCTTGCAGGCGCCATCAATTCATCCCACATTGGCACCACAAAGGCGCGCGCAGGCATTGCGCTCAGGGCGGTCACCACGCCTCCCATGGTCGTCGTTGCGCGGGTAGAGATTGAGCAGAAAGGCCTGATCCTCACGCAAACGGGCGCGGTAAAACAGCTCGCTGCCAAAGCCTTCGATGCGCAGGGAACCCGCCTCAATGTTCCCGTCTCGTGGACCTCCAGCAAGCCTGCCACCATTGCGGTGGACAGCACCGGCATCGCCACGGCCGTATCCGGCAACGGCGCAAGCCAGATCGTCGCCCAGGCCGGAGGCATTCAGTCCGCGCCGCTGCTGGCACTGGTGACCCAACCCGTGTCGGGCGCGATTTTGCTGACCGACGCGCAGATCATCGGTGAGCCGTTTGAAACCACGCCAAACGCGGCACCGAGCTTTACCAACACCTACCAGGTGCACTTGACCGGTGTCGCGCCGCCGGCCGTCGGTGCGATCCTCATCAATACTGAAGCCAAGATCGTGGCCGGGCGCGTGGTGGCGGTCGACAGCACCGGCAACCCGATCATCGTCACGCTGGCGCTGGTGCCGATGCGGGCGTTGTTTCCCACGCTGGTCATCACCGAAACAATCGATCTGGCCAATGCACCGATCATGATTCCTGCTGATATTGCCGCCGCCTATAATTTCACCCGGTCCGGCAATACGTTTGCGTTCACGCCGAGGGTAAGCACGGTGCAGGCGAGCGCGGCCAAGGCCACTGCACTCGCAAGCACAGCACTCAGCGCAAACGCTGCCGTGCCATCCACCATCGGCAAACAGCAGGCTGGCGCGACCGGCACGCGTGCCCTGCCGCCTTTCAGCGCCTGCGAGACCTCCATTACCGGTGGTGGTGGGGTCGGTGCGCCGCTGCCGATTGCCTTGAGCGCACCGCCACTGTTCAGCATCACCGCCAGCCCGAAGCTGGACGTGAAGCTCGATCTGTTCACCATTACCGGGGTCGAGCGTTTCGTCGTCGATGCCGAGCCGGTCGTCAAGTTCGAAGGCGGCATCAATATCGCGGTGGCCTTTGAGGGCAAGATCGAATGCAAGGCCGAACTGTTCGCCTACGTGATTCCGGTGGGTGGGCCACTGGCGCTGATCATCGGCGGGGTGGTGCCGATGGGGGTGGGCATCGAGGCGGGTGGCAAACTCACCGTGGCGACCATGGGCATCGGCACCAAGGTCGAGGTCAAGGCCAAGGTCAAGGCGGGCATTACCTGCCCCGGCGGCGACTATCCTTGCCAGCTTGATCGCGCGCTGGATAACCTTTCGGCGACGCTGACACCGACGCTGGATACGCCCTCGATTGGTGACGTGCGCCTGGAGCCCTCCTTGTCCGCGTTTGGTTACATGGAAGCGGCCATTGGCAATGTGTTCCTGAAATCGCTGCGCTTTGATTTTGTGAAGATCAAGGCGGGGGCCAAGCTGGCGGGCAGCTTTGCGCTGAAGACGAGCCAGTTGGCGGATGCGGCTTATGCGTCCGACTACAAGCTGAGCCTGGAGGCGAGTGCCGGTGCGGGTGCCAATATTGCAGGGGTGCTGGCACTGCTGGGGTTGACCAGCGTAAATGCACTGGAGCTGGTGTTTTCGACCGACATCGCCAAGTCGCCTGCCGGGTTGGCAAGCGGTGCGGTGACGGCCGACAAGGCGAACTTTGTGAGTGGCAATACAGTGAATTTCACCGTCAAGCTGGACCCTGCGACGGTGGGTTTCCTGCCGATCATCGGGCCTTATAACGTGAAGAAGATTCAACTGGTGCGCAATGTGGGCGGCACGGTATCCGTGGTGGGGTCGGTCGATGCCACCGCCGGCCAGACTAATTTCAGCTTTGCATTCACCGCACCCGACTCGGGCACCTCCGCCCAGTTCTCGGCCTTTGTGGTGACGACGTTGCTGCCGCTTGATTTATTGGCGCTGGAAATTGGGCAAGCAGCGAGTAGCAATATCATCACATCGCTGGCGGGGAATTATCTCAATACTTGTGCCGTGGTCAATGGCGGCGTCCAGTGTTGGGGGGCCGGCAGTCTAGGTCAACTTGGCATCCCTATCACTGAGGTGGCCAGTTTGATACCCGTGCAAACCATCGCAGAGAACAGCAATGTAACGGCTGTCGGCGTCGGCCTCTATCACGCGTGTGCAGTCGTCAATGGCGGCGTGAAGTGCTGGGGCGCTAACGAGTTTGGCCAGCTCGGCAATGGCACCGCGGCAAGCACCGCCAACCAGGTGCAGACGCTTGCCTCCGGCAGTGGCGTAACCGCCATCGCGATGGGTAGAGATCACTCCTGCGCGGTAGTCGACGGCGGGGTGAAATGCTGGGGCGAAAACTTTTACGGGCAGCTCGGCAACGGCCAGTTCAATACCGTCGCGCCGTTTTATGTAGCCAGTCCTGTGCAGGCGATTGCGCCCGGAAGCAATGCGACGGCGGTTTCGGCGACCAGTACAAATACCTGTGCCGTGGTGGATGGCGGCGTGAAGTGCTGGGGCGATAACCAGTTTGGCCAGCTAGGCGATGGCGGCACCACGAACCATGCGGTGCCGATACAGGTGATTGCCGCCGGCAGCAATGCCACGGCAGTGGCGGTCAGCTTTTACTTTACCTGCGCGATCGTCGATGGCGGGGTACGTTGCTGGGGTCATAACATCGATGGCCAATTCGGAACAGGCAGTACATCGGCTGTTGCAAGTGGGGCCACGCTACCCGTGCAGACTATTGCGCCGGGGAGCAACGTTGCGGCAGTGGCCGTCGGTGCGAATCATTCCTGTATTTTGGTTAGCGGCGGCGTGAAATGCGCGGGCGCAAATTATTATGGTTTCCTCGGTATCGGAAACACC
>JBKJMK010000018.1:0-2784 GCA_046596005.1 Usitatibacteraceae bacterium
CGGTTGCCCGTCCAAGCGTCATGTGCGGAAGGTATTCCAGCTCGGCACGGAGAAACGGCTTCAACACGCCTGAGTAGAGTTTGTCGTGCAGCGCCACAACCGCTTCCGACTTGTCGCACACCATGAGTATGGTGAATTCATTCTGGAGCGATTCAATGTCGCGAAAGCTCACCGGCAGACGTGGCCAATTGCCGACGATGCGTTTGATGTGCGACGCGACCTGGGTTGGCGTGAGATTGGTCGGAAACGGGAAAACCAGTGTGACGTGTGCGGGGATTTTTGTCGCCAGCGGGTCGTGAAGCGCGCGGAAGGATTCGATTTTATTGTCAGCCGGAAGCGGCGGAAACCACACAATCGCGCGCCGGGGCAGAGGCGGACGCAGGGAAAGTTTGTGCACGTTACGTTTTTTTGGCATGCGACTTGCGCTGATTAGTTCGATTGCTCGAAGGACTTCAGTTCTTCAACCGTATTGATATTTGAAAACGCAGCTTCCTGATCATCAAACGCAACTTCCACGACGTTAAGC
Source organism: Usitatibacteraceae bacterium (assembly GCA_046596005.1). GTDB lineage: Bacteria > Pseudomonadota > Gammaproteobacteria > Burkholderiales > Usitatibacteraceae > UKL13-2. The sequence goes on from JBKJMK010000018.1 coordinate 527, forward strand.
GTTGCGTACCATTTATCGATTTTCCGCTGGCCACTTTCCAGAAATGCTTGCAGGTGCGGCGCGAGGCTCGTTTTGACCAGACAGAACACGGGATGTGGTTGATCAAAAGTTTTCGCCACGGCGAGGTCCGCGTCCGCCTGCCGCATCGCCGCTGTCAGACGCGCAATGAGATCCAGTGGCAGGAACGGTGAGTCGCATGGCACAGTCGCTACCAGCGGGTGAGTGGCATGCGTCATGCCGATATGAAGGCCCGCGAGTGGCCCAGCGAAACCGTCAATGGCATCGGGAATTACGCGATGGCCGAATGTTGTGTACTCATCGATGCTGCGATTGGCGTTGATGAGGATTTCATCCACCTGTGGCCCAAACCGGGCCAGCACATGCGCGACCATTGGTTTTGCCTTGAATAATTGTAAGCCCTTGTCGACACTGCCCATGCGTGAGCCACGACCGCCAGCGAGGATAAGGCCAGTGATTTTTTCCATGATCAGATTTTGTGATTCAAGCCGGCAAACGCTGCGATTTCACCAAACGCTCGGGGCCGGTAAAAAGCAGATAGTGTTTGTTCACGGCGCGTCCAATCATGGTGATTCCGGTCTTCTGTGCAATCTCGTAGCCCATTTGCGTGAGCCCGGAACGGGAGACGAGAAATGGAATGCCCATCTGTGCGGCTTTAATCACCATCTCGCTGGTCAGGCGGCCTGTTGTATAGAAAACCTTGTCGCCACCATCGACGCCTTCCAACCACATCCAGCCGGCGATGGCATCGACAGCGTTGTGGCGACCTACATCCTCCACGAAAGTCAAAATTTCAGCGCCGTGTGCCAGCGCGCACCCGTGCACCGCCCCGGCCTGTTTGTAGATCGACTCGTACAAGCGCACATTGTTGAGTAAGGCGTAAAAGGTTTCCTCGTCAAGACGTGCCCCCTGCGGTAACTTCACGTTCTCCAAATCCGCCATCAAGTCACCGAATACCGTACCTTCCCCGCAGCCTGTGGTCTTGGTGCGCTTGGCCATTTTCGCGTCGAGATTTTTCAGCCCGTTGAGAGTGGTGACGGAACACGCATTCACTTCCCAATCGACTTGTACCGACACAATTTCCTCGATCGACTCCAGCAGGCGCTGGTTGCGCAAATAGCCGATCACCAGTGCCTCGGGTGCGGCACCGAGCGTCATGATGGTCAGAATTTCGCGCTTGTCGACATAGATCGTCAACGGATGCTCGCCCGCAATCGGTGTTGGCTGCACGATGCCATGCTCGTCGATGGCATCGACGGTAAATGTGGAGGGGCGGGCAGCGCTGGTGAGAATGGGGCGGTAAGGCATAATCTGATCAGGTAAATGTAAAGGTCCAGCATTGGCGGATGTTGTGGCGCCTTAATGGCTGAAACGCCCCGCCAGTGCTTGAGTTTGTTATCTTACCGCCTCCCGCAACCAGGCGATCAGTGGATATAAGTCCTGAAACTGATCACCGATGGTTTTCGCCAGATCTTTTGACAATTTCTTTTTCACGCTCGCTTCCGCAAAGGCAAAAAAATGCCTGTTCTTGATGAATTCAATATGCGGATGGTCAGCAGGTAAATGCTGGTAACCCTTGGGCGGCCGCTGCATGCGATCTTCCTCGGAAAGACCACCGAAGGTTTTAATCAATCCTTTGCTTTTCAGGAGTGCATCGAACAAGGCAGGCTCGCCGATGATGAAATGACGAATCTTTTGCAGCGTTTCGGGCTCTGGCATGTAGATGCCGCCACCCACGCCGATCACGCCTTTTTCGTTGATCTGAAAATAGTATGAGGGGCGTGATTTGTCGGTGGTTCTGCCACCAATGACGCCGGAGAAATGGGTCTTGTACGGAACCTTGTTTTTGGAAAAACGCACGTCGCGATAAATGCGAAACATGCATTTCTTCGGATCAACCTGCTCGATATCTTTATCGAACTTCGCCACCCGCTGGACGATATAGGTGAGCAGAACGGTAAATTCCTCACGAAGGATGTCGTATGACGGTTTGTTGTGAAGGAACCATGGCCGGTTGTTGTTTTCGGCGAGGCCTTCTAGGAATTGGAGGAGGGCGGGGATATGCATCAGATTAGTTGGAATGGACCGAACGCAACGCTATTGCGAATTAATGCTGGCTCTTACCTTCGGGCAAAGCGACGGATCACCTGATCCACCGGGAATTTGAATCATTACGGCTCGCCGAGCGGCTGTTGGTCTCCACCGCCACAGCGCTGCTTTTGATGATGCCACCTGGCGCA
>JBKJMK010000075.1:0-2643 GCA_046596005.1 Usitatibacteraceae bacterium
TCGACTGTCGTCCTGCGGAGAAAAATTCGACTGCGCCTACGAAGGCACGGTCGAATCCTGGAAAGCCAATCCGATCAGCGAATCTGCTGCTATTATTTTTTGGTGGAGCGCGCCTTACTTTGCTGCCGTGAGTTGTTGCGAACTACGCTGCCATACATTGAAAATGCTCTATGTAGATATGTGGTGACTTATCGTCTGTTCAATCTAACTGCAATGCTTAATACAAGCCCGACCACACCTCTATACGTCAGCAGACTCAATACCAGTCGTTACATAGAGAGCAGGAAGCGTACCAACCCCGCCAGCTGAAACAATCAGGCAGCTAAGTTGCTGAAATATCGTATTTATTTCCAACCTGACCGAAGGCCTTGAGGGGTTGGCTGATGGACTTATCAGTGTGTTGGGGGTAAATCCCCACAATTGTGGGGATTTACCCCCAACATTCGTATCGCGATGGACACAACATGTATCGCTTAAAGGCCTATTTTTCGGTTCTGATTAAACTGTACTTTTCCATTCGTGTCCGCAGCATGTCGCGACTTAGTCCGAGCGTTCGCGCGGCTTTCGATACATTCCAATCGGTCCTGTCTAGCGCCTGTATCACCATTTCACGCTCGATGTCGCTGATCTTTGCACCCTGCGCTGGCGCGGTCGTTCCAATGTTTCCGAGTCCTTGGGAAACTGCATCCACCTCGTTTTTTGGCGCAGCGTAGATAGCAAGGCTTTCGGCCAATATCACCCGCTCCCTGGTGAGCAGAACGGTCTGGTCAAGCGTATTGCGCAGCTCCCGCACATTTCCAGGCCACGCGTGCTTGAGAAGCATCACCTCTGCTTCGCGCGTAAATTCGAGGTCTTTCTTGCCATAGCGTCGTCCATAAAAAGCAAGAAAATATCGCGCAAGCAACAGTACATCTTTTTCACGCTCCCGTAACGGCGCAATATGCAGGGTAATAATGCGCAGCCGAAAGTACAAATCAGCGCGGAAACGTCCTTCGCGCACCATCTTTTCAAGGTCCTGATTGGTGCGGCGATAATGCGCACATTCACCTTGCGTTCGCGCACACTGCCGATGCGTCGCACCATCCGTTCCTCCAGCAACTTCAGCAGCTTGGCTTGCATCGAAAAATCCACCTCTCCGATTTCATCCAAAAACAGAGTTCCGCCCTCTGCCGCCTCAACCAATCCCATCTTCCGTTCTTTGGCGTCACTGAACGCGCCACGTTCGTGTCCAAAAAGCTCCGTCTCCATGAGGGTATAGGGGATTGAGGCGCAGTTGACTTCGACAAACGGCCCTTCACGTCGCAGTCCGTCAAAATGCAGTGCACGCGCCACCAGTTCCTTGCCTGTGCCAGTTTCACCAGTGATCAGCACGGTCGGCAGTTCGCCATCGGCGATACGGGACTCCGTCTCAATGATCTGGTAAATCGTGTCCTTCATTCGCCGGATTGGTTGCGATTCGCCTAGCAGAGCCTCGACCCCACTACCGCGCGCCTGATTACTGCGATAAAACGCCAACGTCTTTTCCACCCGCACGGCATCAAGCGCGCGTTCCAGCAGTAGCTTCAGCTCTGCGAGCACAACCGGTTTGCCAACATAGTCATGTGCGCCCATGCGGATTGCGTCTACCGCGACTTGGATGCTGCCTTCGCCAGTCACCATCACCACTTTAATCTGCGGATCCATCGCGATAACCTCCCTGAGGAGGTCCAGACCATTCTTGCCGGGTAGCATGTAGTCCGTGACGACGACGTCGGGTCGCACGGATTCCAGCATGGTCAACGCCCTTTCAACCGATGAGCTAACTGCGACCTCCCAGCCATCCCGCTGTAGATATACACGAATATTGTTGGCCAGAATCTCGTCGTCCTCGACGATCAGAACACTTTTTGTCATGCCGCTATCCCGCCAGAACGAAAGTAAGCTCTACCCGTGTGCCAGCATTTTCACGACTCGTGATCTGAACGCTGCCCTGGTACCGCTCCAGTGTGCGCTTTACCAGCGTTAAGCCGATCCCCAGGCCGCGGGGTTTGGTGGTATGAAAAGGCTTGAAGGCGAGCTCCAGTTGCGTCTCCGACATTCCATGGCCCGTATCGGCAATGCTCAGTTTTACGCGTCCCTGTGGTTGTTCCAGTTGGTGCTGCAGGGTAAGTTTCCCGCCGTTGGGCATGACCTCCACTGCATTGGCAATGATGCTGTTGAACGCCTGTAACAATAGCGACCGATTACCCATCACCGGGGGAAGGCCAACTTCGGCATCAATCCAGTCAACTGCAATGCCCGCCTGTGAAAATCTGCCAGCAAAATTTTCGACTGACTCGCGAAGCACCGCCACCATGTCAACGTTTTCCGAGCCTGCTTCAGGAAGACGCGAGAACACCAACAAATCGCGCACCCAGTAGCTCAGACGATCAGCTTGGTCGATTATGTTTTGCACATGCGATTTAGAGTCTGTGTTGATTTCGTCAAGGATTAGTTCTGCACTACTACGTATGTTGGCGAGCGGGTTGCGAATACTATGGGCGACCGACAGCGCCATTTCACCGATCACAACTAATGCTTCGGTTTCGGAACGAGTCTTTTCTTCCTCAAGCTTCACAGCCATGAGGACATTGTCAAAGCGCGCCGAAAGTGCATTCAATAGAG
>JBKJMK010000076.1:0-6449 GCA_046596005.1 Usitatibacteraceae bacterium
GAAGAGTGGGTGAACGAAGGCGCAGCAGTGCGCGTCTCCATCGTCTGCTTCAAATCCGCTCAGGCTGCGCCTGTCGAAGGGTCGCAGCAAGCTGACAGTGGTTCGACAGGCTCACCACGAACGGTGTTTCTGGATGGCCGCGAAGTGGCGAATATCAACGCGGATTTGACGGGGAGTGGAAGCGGGTTGGGTGCACTCGATGTGACGCAGGCGAAACCACTCAAGGAAAACGCCGGTGTGAGCTTTCAGGGTTCGCAGAAAATTGGCGCGTTCGACATCGAGGGAGCCTTGGCACGCGTATGGTTGAAGCTGCCGAATCCGCACGGCAAGCCCAATAGTGATGTGCTGAAGCCGAGTTGGAATGGAATTGATGTAACGCGGCGGGCACGCGATGGGTGGATCATCGATTTCGGCACGACCATGAGCGAAGCCGAAGCAGCACTTTTTGAAGCACCATTTCGATATATCGTCGAACACGTCAAGCCCGTTCGCGAGGCAAATCCGCGAGCTATCCGCGCCAAAAATTGGTGGCGTCATGGCGATGGGCAGCCGAAGATGCGCGCGGCAATTGCACCGTTGAAGCGATACATCGTAACCGGCGAAGTATCAAAACACCGCAACTTTGTTTGGGCTCACAGTGGGATATTGCCCGACAAAAAACTAATCGTGATTGCTCGTGATGACGATGCAATGTTTGGAATACTGTGTTCTAGATTTCACGAAGTTTGGACCTTGGCGCTCGGTGGAAATCACGGCGTTGGCAACGACCCGTACTACAACCCCACCCAATGCTTCCAGACCTTCCCCTTTCCCATCCCATCCGAAACAGTCGCCGCCGAAATCGCCACCGCCGCCCAACGCCTCAACCAACTCCGCGAAAACTGGCTGAACCCGCCCGAGTGGGTGGACGTGGTTCCCGAACTTCTCCCCTCGCCCACTGGGAGAGGGGCCGGGGGTGAGGGAAAGACATACCCCGACCGCATCATCCCCAAACCCGAATTCGCCAAAGCCATCAAGGCACGCACGCTCACCAATCTCTACAATGCGAAACAAAAAGGTGAAGTGCAATGGCTGGAAGATGCGCACCGCACGCTCGATGCCGCCGTCGCACGCGCCTACGGTTGGGATGACTACTCGCCTGCGATGCCGGACGAGGAAATCCTGCGTCGGTTGTTGAAGCTGAATCTGGAGCGGGCGGCAAGGCAGACATAGGGTGCGCACCCTGCACGCGCTGAAATAATCTGGCTCAAATTTGACTAAACCTCAGAGGATTCACTTGCGCCGCCGCCAATAGCCTGGACGACGCCGCTGATGGGAAATCGCGAGAATGACAATGGAGTCTGTATCGCGACGGTAGATGATCGAATACGGAAAGCGAGGAACCATAACGCGGTGACGTGAAGGACCAATGGCTAAGCCTCTATCGGGGAATTGCCGAATCAGTGTGACCGTACGTTGAACTTCAGTCGCGAAGGTTTTGCCCAGCCCCACCATCCGGGACTCGTAGAAAACTGAGGCTTCCTCGAGTTCAGCGCCCGCCTCGGGATGGAAAAAATAAGCGATCACCCGAATCGACGACGCAGCCGCGCAAACACCTCATCACCTGAAATTAATTGAACTTCTCCCCGCTCGATTTCGCCGACACGGCGCTCAACTTCAAGCAACCATGCTTCTTCCACGCCTGGATCGGTCGGGCCATCGAGAGATTCGAGGAGTGAAAGTGCGAACTCGGCACGTTCCGCCTCGGATAGTTGAAACGCCTTTTCTTTCAGTTCAATTAGCGCGTTCGACATTTGAACACCTCGTTCATGACATCTATTTGGCTCTGGCTTCACGGCAGATAAAAAGCTTTTTCACTGACGCTGGCGCAAGGGCATTGCGTGAAAGCATAGCACTGTGCGGGAGTGCGCAGCAATAACATGGGGCCGCCTCACGCGTCGCCAAATAATTAATAAAACACAAGCACTGGTGCGGCTTTCAGGGACTTTTGTCGCCATAAGGCGCGCCAATGCTGGACCTTCGATAAATTCAATAAAAAACGGCCCCGCAAATTGCAGGGCCGTTCTCGTTTCTGTTCGCCGGTCTATTGACGAAACGATTACCGGCTATTGCCACTACCACCGCGCCCTGCCGGCTTCTTGCCCCCTCCAGCACCTGCGCCGCCGCGCGCGCCACCGGGCAAATTGCCGAATCGTTGTGTGCTTGGCGGCCGTTTGCCACCAGCCGGTTTTTGCCCCGGCGTGCCGCCTGCCTTGCCTTGTTTCGGCGCACCGCGTGGAGCGCCGCGCGCTGGACGATGCCCCGGCGAGCGCAATTGAATCGGCTCCGCTTTCGCTTTCGGGTCTGGCTCGAAGCCGGGAATAACTTCCACCGGAATTTCGCGTTTGATCAAGCGCTCGATGGCGTGCAGAAACGCAGCTTCGTCAATGCAGACCAGCGAGATCGCTTCGCCGCTCGCGCCAGCACGACCGGTACGACCGATGCGATGCACGTAATCTTCCGGCACATTCGGCAGATCGTAATTGACCACGTGCGGGAGTTGGTCGATGTCAATTCCACGCGCGGCGATGTCGGTGGCGACCAGCACTTGCAGGTCGCCGCTTTTGAATTCAGCCAGCGCCTTGGTACGCGCGCCCTGGCTCTTGTTGCCGTGAATGACGAGCGCGGTAATGCCGTCCTTGATGAGCAATTCGGCGAGGCGGTTGGCACCGTGTTTGGTGCGTGTGAACACCAGCACCTGGTGCCAGTTCTGCGTCTTGATCAGGTGGCTCAGCAACTGGCGTTTCTTGTCGCGATCGACCGGGTGGACTTTCTGGGTGATCGCTTCCACGGTTGAGTTGCGACGCGCGACTTCGATCAGCGCCGGATTGTTTAACAGGCCATCGGCGAGCGTTTTGATATCGTTGGAGAAGGTGGCAGAGAACAGCAGATTCTGCCGCGCTGCAGGCAGCAGTTTCAGTATCCGTTTGATGTCGTGGATAAAGCCCATGTCGAGCATGCGGTCGGCTTCGTCGAGCACCAGAATTTCGACGTGAGACAAATTGATGGCGCGCTGCTGATGCAAATCCAGCAAACGGCCCGGTGTGGCGACGACGATATCGACACCACGGCGTAATTGCGAAATCTGCGGATTGATTCCGACGCCGCCGAAAATAACGGCTGAGGTGAGCTTGGTGTATTTGCCGTACACCCGCACACTCTCCTCGACCTGCGCGGCGAGCTCGCGCGTAGGCGTAAGAATAAGCGCCCTGACGATTTTCAACGTCGACGGTTTGGCGAGCGAGCTGGCCGTGAGGCGTTGCAGCAGCGGCAATACAAATCCGGCGGTCTTGCCGGTGCCGGTCTGCGCACCCGCCAGAAGATCACCGCCGTTCAGAACCGCCGGGATCGCCTGCAATTGGATCGGTGTGGGTGTGGTGTAGCCGTGTTCGGTGACGGCACGCACGAGGGGCTCGGCTAAGCCAAGGCTTGGAAAACTCATGGAAAACTTTCGAAAAACTCGAACCTGTCGCCTGCGCAGTTAAGCGGGACGCCAGTCTAGGCACGAAGAGGGGAAATACGCGGTCAGATTTGACGTTGGCCCGAGGACTGGATCGAGGGCTAACGGCGGTATTTTAACCCAATGACCCCGCATGAAGAAGCCTTTCCCCCTCGCGCCGGATAACTAAGATGCACATCACGCAGAAAGGTCGCGCAAGTCAAATTGGCGAAGACGCAAGGACTAAGGCTTGAACCGCTGAATGTTGCGCACCTGCTGCGCGCCGCCGGTGAATGTGTAAGTGATCTTGCCTTCGTCGGCGGTACCGAAGTTGGTGAAATCGAGACTCGCTGAACCGACAGTCGCGTACGAGGTGGGTGCAGGTGGCGGACTCGTCGGGCCGGGCAGGCGACTGGTTTGCAGCAAAGGTGTCGTCACAGTCGAAGCGCTCGTAGTCCACGTAGGTTGGAAGACATACCACATCGGTTTACCATCCGGTGTGTAGGTGAACCACGCCGCCAGGACGTTATCGCGCGCATCGTGCCAGATGAATAAACCCCAACCGGAATCGTTGGGATCCCACCAGTGTCCGGAGTAGTCGAGGCGGACGTAGGGTGCGACTTTGGTGGCGCGTGCGTCGGCAACGGTGAAGGGCAGATTGTTAATTACTGTTCTACTGGGATTAGATTGGGTCGTCGGCTCAATCACGGTCAGCGTATAACTTCCGGCTGGCAGTCTCCCCAAATCGACCTCATCGCGTGGAGTAGGCGTTGGCGCACAAGCCGACGGCGTGATACCGCTTAGAGTATTCGCTAAAGTGACAGTAATGTTATTTCGGGTCATGCCCACCACGTACAAGTTCGCCGCGTTAAAACCTAAGCCGTCGCACCTGCGGAGCATGATAAGTTTTAGATTGTCTGCCGAGGTAGGATTAACCGGTAAAACCGTAGCCGTTACGCCGGGCAAAATCTGAGCAATGATTTCCCCATGCGCGAGAGCTGTCACAAGAATTAGCGTAAATATGAGAGTTCTCTTATTCATAGTCATTTCCTTTTCGATTTCTTTTTTCGCGCCGCAGTAGCAACTAAGCAAAGTACATTCGCAAAAAATTGATAGGCACCGGATAGCAGTGTGGATGTCCGGATACAAAAAAACATCACAACGGTCGTCCATACATTACGGTTTGCATACTCTCGCCGTCAGTATTTTCGCATCTCAACAGCCACTTGTAGCCAATGTAGGGACTCTGAGGGTTGTTACCAAAATAAAAAGTTGCGTGCTGATAGTTCGTAAAAAAGTCGGGGCCGCTATTCCACAAAGGGGGCTCCGTTTGGGAAAAATACGGTGGTAGCACGCTGAAGGTATAGTTGCCTGCTGGCAGCCTGCCCAAGTCGATCTCCTCGCGCGGCGCGCTCAGACAAAGCGGAATCAGACTGTTTTTTTCTCGCCTAGCGTGACAGTCACATTGTTTTGCGACATGCTAACGCGGTATGGATTTGCTAGGTGTGGAGTAAATCCCCCGCACGTGCGATCCGCCATGCTTAGCTTGAGGTTGTCGGCTGACGTAGGGTTCACGGGCAGCAGAGTACTTGTCCCGAAAGGCGGTAGCTGCGCATGTACGGCGCACGCCCAAAGCATTGCTAGCAAAACAATGACGGATAAACTTGTCTGTCTCATCATCTGGTCGTTATGGCTTGAACCGCTGAATGTTACGTACAAGTTGCGCACCACCAGTAAATGTGTAAGTGATCTTGCCCGCGTCAGCCGTACCCAAGTTGGTGAAATCGAGACTGGCTGAACCGACAGTCGCGTACGAGGTGGGTGCAGGTGGCGGACTCGTCGGGCCGGGCAATCGACTGGTTTGCAGCAAAGGTGTCGTTACGGTCGAAGAGCTCGTCGTCCAGGTCGGTTGGAAGACGTACCACATCGGTTTGCCATCGGGCGTGTACGTGAACCATGCTGCCAACACGTTATCGCGCACATCGTGCCAGATGAATAAACCCCAACCGGAATCGTTGGGGTCCCACCAGTGGCCGGAGTAATCGAGCCGGACGTAGGGTGCAACTTTTGTGGCGCGTGCGTCGGTAACGGTGAAGGGGGCGTTTTCAATCAATGGCCCTGGCCTCATACCAGTCGGTGCCTCAATGACGCTGAGCGTGTAGGTGCCAGCCGGCAATCTGCCCAAGTCAATTTCTTCACGTGGGAATCCGCCCGGACAAAGCGGCAGGATGGCACCGGTTATGTGTGGCCCCAGCGCAACTGTAATACTACCCTGCGACATGCTTACCCGATAAGTATTCCCGGTGTATGGAAGAAACGAGCCACAGGTGCGGCTAGCCATACTGATCTTGAGGTTGTCTGCGGACGTTGGATTCGAAGGCAAAAATACGGCGTCGACGAACCCAGGTAACACTGCTGCCCATGCTGTTCCCGCGCTAAGGAGCGGGAACAATATATGACCAAGCAACCTTCTCCATTTTTTATCCATGATTGTTTCCTTTTCGATTGCGTTTATTTGGGACAGCACTTGCAGGTGGCGCCTGTCGTACGATGCTCATCGAGGTGCCACGCAGGTAACACGCAAAAAGATGCTCCGTAGGTACATCAAATATGCAGGGCACACATATCACTGCGGCTTGCCATACATTACAGTAGTTTTTTCAACGCCATCAGTGTTCCAGCAACGCAATAACCACTTGTATCCTTCAAAGGGTTGCGGGTATCCGAAATAGAAAGTGGCATGCTGATAGTTAGCGAAGAAATGATCAGTGCTATTCCACAAAAGAATCTCTGCTCCAAGAGAGTCGCGTTGGGTATAGTAGTGCAAAGGATTGAACTGCGGGTGAAGCGGGTTGGCATCGCCAAAGGGGCTTCCGTAAAACCCGTATACAAGAATATGACAATAGTCTGCGCTGGTCGTTTCGTTGGCCTGAGCGATTGGCGCACTGTTTGGGACTGACTAGTAAACACT